>JAYTIO010000029.1:0-16456 GCA_043731805.1 Pedosphaera sp.
CCAGCAGAAGACCATGGAGTTCATGCGCGAGCAGAAGGTCAACCCCATGGCCGGCTGCCTCCCGATGGTCGTGCAATTCCCCGTCTTCATCGGCTTCTATACCATGCTCCAGAGTTGCATGGAGCTGCGTGGCGAGTCGTTCCTCTGGGCCCACGACCTCTCGCAAGAAGACACCGTCGCCTACCTGTTCGGCTTCCCCGTCAACCCCCTGCCCATCGTCATGGCCGTGACGATGTTCTGGCAGGCCCGGCTCACCCCGCCCTCGCCCGGCATGGACCCGATGCAGCAGAAGATCATGAAGTATATGCCCATGATGTTCGTGGCCATCCTCTACCGCTTCAGTGCCGCGCTCACGCTCTACTGGACCGTCCAGAACATCCTGACCATCCTCCAAACCAAGCTCACCAAACTCAACGACGCCAAGAAAGCCGCCGTCGGCAGCAACGCCATCCCCATCAAAGTCGTCGCCGAGAAACCCAAGAAGAGGTAGCCCCCACTTTTACCTTTCGCCTTTTTCCGTTTCCCTTAGAACCACCCCGCCATGTCCACCGAACCCCAAGCCATCCTCGCCGAACTCCTCACCCACCTCGGCTTCACCGCCACCATCGAGGGCCGGCCGCTCGACGACGGCGGCCTCTTCCTCGACGTGAAGACTGACGAGGCCAGCCGGCTCATCGGCCGCGCCGGCCAGACGCTGGGCGACCTCCAATACCTCGCCAACCGCATCGTCTTCAACCTGAACCCCGACGCCCCGCGCATCACCGTGGACGTCGGCGGCTACCGCGCCCAGGCCAGCGAAGCCCTCGTCAAGAAGGCGAAGGAATGCGCCGACAAAGTCCGCAAGTGGGGCGACATCGTCGAACTGGAGCCGATGAGCGCCTACGACCGCCGCATCGTCCACCAAGCCCTCCGCGAAGACCCGGACATCGAGACCCAGAGTGTGGAAGTCGAAGGCACGGACAAGAAGGCGATGCTGCTGCGGCCGAGGCGGAAGGGGTGAGGGCGGGGATTATGATTACGAGAAGGATTAAGCGTAAGAACCGAACTTCCCTCTCTTCATCGTAATCTTACTCTTAATCCTCCCGTGCCCACCATGGACCTCCCCCGCATCTTCGACCTCCCCGACGAAGTCTCCGAGTGGGACGACAAGAACTACTTCACCTTCCTGCAAGACCACCAGTTCGGCTACCAAGCCCGCCTCGACGAACTGAAAGCGCGCGGCCAGGAGCAGTCAGCGGAATACCAGCACTGGCTCGACCAGTTCAAAGCCGTGGAGCACTACCTCGCCCGCGACTTCAACCGCCGCTACCACCAAGGCTAGCTGGTCCGGCGGTGGGGCGTGCGTCCCCGCGAGCCGGTGCTCCGGCAGGGTAAGATGCTGGTGAACCCACCAAGCAAGAGTGTTCACCTCTCAAGGACGGAGGCTAATCCATTACCGGTGAACACCAACCTATTGAAGGAGAACGTCAATCTGTCGAAGGAGAACGCCAATCTGTCGAAGGAGGACGTTAATCTGTTGAAGGAGAACGTCAATCTGTCGAAGGAGGACGTCGATCTGTTGAAGGAGGACGTCGATCTGTCGAAGGAGAACGTCGATCTGTTGAAGGAGGACGTTAATCTGTTGAAGGAGAACGTCAATCTGTCGAAGGAGGACGTTAATCTGTTGAAGGAGGACGTTAATCTGTTGAAGGAGGACATCAATCTGTCGAAGGAGGACATCAATCTGTCGAAGGAGAAGGCTAATCCTCCTCAGAAGAACGCCAACCTATCGAAGATGGACGTTCATCTTACAGAGGAGAACGTTCCCCCATTGAAGGTGGACATGAATCCCTCCAAGGAAGGGGTTCCCCTATTCGAGGGGGAGGTCCAGATGCGGGGCGAAGCGAGGTGCCTATTCCCACAACCCGCGCTGGGTCGCCCACCAGATGCCAGCGATCAACGCAACGCCGACGAGTGACATCACCAGCGCCGTCTCGCAAAAGTAGGTCACGGCAATCATCACCAACCCGCCGACCAGCGGCACCGTCCGGCCCTGCTTCTTGCCGTAGATGAAGTAGCCGCTGCCCACCGCGCCCCACAGCATCGAGGCCCACAACGTGTCGGTGTCGAAGTTCAAGGGTGGCCTCCGAGGTCCCGCCAGCGCGGGCAATCCACGCAATGATCGTTCACCATGCCGACCGCCTGCATCAGCGCGTAGCAGATCGTGGGGCCGACGAACTTGAACCCGCGCTTGAGCATCGCCTTGCTCATCGCGTCGGACTCGGATGACTTGGCGGGAACTTCCGCCATCGTCTGCCGCCGGTTCTGCACCGGCTGCCCGCCAACGAACTGCCAGAGGAACTGGTCGAAGCTGCCGCACTCCGCTTGCACTGCGAGGAACGCCTGGGCGTTGGCGATGGTGGCCGCGACCTTGAGTCGGTTGCGCACGATGCCGGGATCAGCCAACAGCGCCGCCACCTTGCGCGCATCGTAGCGGGCGATCTTCCGCGCGTCCCACTGGTCGAACGCCGTGCGGTAGGTCACGCGCTTCTTGAGGATCGTCTCCCAGCTCAGGCCCGCTTGCGCGCCTTCGAGGTTGAGGAACTCGAACAGCACCCGGTCGTCATGCACCGGCACGCCCCACTCGCGGTCGTGATACGGGATGGCCAGCTCGGACTTCGCCCAGGCGCAGCGGCTCATGCTATTGGGTGGGCTTCTTGGCCAGCTTCTCGATGGCGGCGATCACGTCTTTGGCCGAGGCCTCGAACAGGTCGAACTCCACCTCGCCGAGCTTCTGGCCATCGGACGCGAGCAGGATGAGCGTCGGGTAGCCATCCACCTTGAACTCCTTGGACAGCGCCTCATTGGCGGCCTTGAGCGCGGCGGGCTGCTGCTTCTTCAGCGGGAAATCCACCTCCATGAGCACGAGGCGCTGCGCGGCGAAGGCGGCGAACTCCTTGGCCGAGAAAACGTCCTTGTGCAGCCGGATGCAACTGGAGCAGAAGTCCGAGCCGGTGAAGTCCAGCAACACCAGCTTGCCCTCGGCCTTGGCCTGCGTTTTGGCCTGCGGCAGATCGGTGAGCCATTTGAGATCGGCTGCGGCGGCAGGGAACACGAGGGCGAGGGCGAGCGCGAGGGTGAGGAGGAGTTGTTTCATATGCTTGGCGGAAAGCGTAGGCTAGTGCGGTGCGGGATGCAAACCCGGTGCCGATGGGCCGCTGACTGCCCCGGAACCGGAGCGCGACCGGTCCCCGGTTGTAGCGCGTGCGCCGTCCGAGGGTGCGAGGTCATCCGCCGCCATTGCCCTCCCGCCGGGCGCTTGCTACACCACTCACCATGTCGCTGTCTTCTGTTGCTGAAGTAGTCGGGCACGTCGCGTCGCTCCATGTGCATCCGAGTGCGCCCAAGGCTCCATTGACGCCGGTGGAGGTCCTCCACGCTGTCGCGGGCCAGGGCTTGCTGGAGGACGCGCGCTACTTCAATCGCGGCAGCCGACGGCAGGTCACGTTGATCGAACGCGAGCAGGTGGCGGAACACGCCGGGGCCTTGGCCGTCCCAGAGTTCGCTGCCGGCGCGGTGCGGTCGAACGTCGAGACCAGCGGGATCAACTTGGTCGGCCTCCTCGGCCAGCGAGTGGAGGTGGGCACGGCCGTGCTGGACTTCTACGCGCCGCGCACGCCCTGCCCGCAGATGGACGCGCTGTGCCCGGGCTTGCGGGAGCGGATGGAGGAGCGCCGGCAGGGCGTGCTCGCGCAGGTCGTCCGCTCCGGTGTCATCCGCGTGGGGGACGCCATTCGCCTCGCCAAGCCGGAGGGCACTGCCTAGCCTGCGCTTGCGTGAAAATTTTGGCCGTCAACAACCTCTTCCCCCCGCACCAGGCGGACACCGACGACTTCCGCTGTCAGAATGTGACCGACGCCTTGCGCGAGCGCGGGCACACCCTGCGCGTGCTGACCTCCACCTGCGGGTTGGCCACGGACAGTGGGCACACCGCCCGGAACGTGGGTTCCACCGTTGACCAGCGCGACGCCATGATTCAGCGGCGGCTGCGGCTCAACGGCGTGTTCGGGGCCGAGCCGGTGCGCGGGCTGGGAGCGTTGCGCGAGCTGGAGGCGCGGAACAACGCCGTTTTGCACGAGGCACTCGCCGGCTTCGCCCCGGACGTGGTGCTGGTCGGGAGTTTGCACGGGCTGTCCAAGTCCCTGCTCCTCGCGCTGCGGCGAGCCAAGGTCCCGACGGTCTTCGACGTGGCGGACCGGTGGATCGCGGACGAATTGCGCGATGACCCGTGGCTGGACTGGTGGCACCGGCAGCGCGTCTCCCTCCCGCACCGGATGCACCGCCTGGCGCTGGAACTTTTCAAACAGCGCAGCCAGTGGGATGCCGCCACGCCCACGTTCATCGAGGCGGGCGTGTCCCGGATGCCGGGCATCTTCGACCGCGACCCCGGCGCGCACTTCAAGCCGAACTCCATCGCCTTCTTCCAGTTCCGCCGCCTCTACTTCAGCAGCCCCGCGCTCAAGTCCGCCGTGGCCGAGGCCGGCTTCCGCGTCAGCCACGGCGAGGTCATCCATCCCGGCGTGAACACGCGCCTGTTCCACGGTGAGGTGAAGCCCGTGACCGCGCCGGTGAAGAAGTTTCTCGTCGTCACAAACCTCCATCCGCGCTGCGGCGTCGCCACCGCCATTGACGCGGTGAAGCTCGTCCGCGCCCAAGGCGCGAAGGTGACGCTCACCGTCTTCGGCCGCGGCAACTCCCAGGTGTTGTCCCGGCTCCGCACCAGTGCCGCGCAGAGCGAAGTGCCCGTCGAGTTCCGCGGCAGCGGGACGCAGAAGGAACTGCCGAACCTCTACCAGGTCCACGACGCGCTGATCCATCCCGTCGAGCGGGAGGAGCCCTACATCGGCCCGCCGCTGGAAGCCATGGCCTGCGGCCTGCCCGTCATCGTGAATCAGGACCACGGCGCGGAGGATCTCTTCCGCTCGCGCGAAAGCTGCCTGACCTTCCCTTCCGGCGATGCTGGCCTGCTGGCCAACCGGATGCTGGAACTCATCGAGCAGCCCGCCCTGCGCGTCGAGCTCGCGCAGGTGGGCCAGAACGAGGTGCTGAC
Source organism: Pedosphaera sp. (assembly GCA_043731805.1). Classification (GTDB taxonomy): domain Bacteria; phylum Verrucomicrobiota; class Verrucomicrobiia; order Limisphaerales; family SXTU01; genus SXTU01. The sequence continues at coordinate 5,090 of JAYTIO010000029.1, forward strand.
CCGCTACCAGTTCGCCACCGCCGTCGAGCAGATCGAGCAATACCTCGAAGACACGGTGGCGCAATGGCAGTCCGCCTGAACTCCGGTTGAAGCCGGGGCAGGGGATTTATAAGGAGGGCAGGAAAGCAGGAGCGGCGCGGTGGCGGGGGGCCTCGGTTCCTCCAGCCTTCCTGCCCTCCTTATAAATCTCCCCTCCGGCTCCGTGTGCTTCCGCCGTGCCTGCCCTCCTCGGCCTGAAAGGGCTTGGCTAACGGTCGCTCGTTGCTAAGTTGCCGCCATGAAATTTCCGCTCCTCCCCGCCCTCGCCCTCGCCGTCCTGCTCGCCGCCTGCGGCTCCGACCCCAAGCCCGCCGAAACGAAACCACCCGCGCCGTCCAAGCTCGGCGAGAATCCCATCGCCGCCCCGCTCGACTACATCGCCGCCATCGGCAAGGTGCAGAAGGCGAGCATCAGCCGGCTCGACAACGCCAAGCTCGTGGATGCCATCCAGAAGTTTGAGGCGGGCGAGAGCCGTCCGCCGAAGGACCTCGAGGAGTTGGTCACGATGAAATACATCGCCGCCATCCCGCCCGCGCCCAAGGGGATGAAGTTGGAATACGCGGCGGCGGACGGGTCATTCACGTATGTGCCGCTGGTGCCCGTGCCCGCGCCGGAGGCGAAGAGGTAGGGGGGAGGCGTCAGAAGGCCGGAGTCAGGAGATAAAAGTGCCTGGCAGTGCTGCTCACCCCGGGCGTCCCCTGACCGCTGCTGGCTGACCGCTGACCGCTCTCCCGCCCTACGCCTTCCCCTTCGCCGACGACATCAGCTCCCAGAACTTCGGGTTGTCCTGCAACGCCTCGTCCTCGCCGAGCGGCAGGCTGGAGCGGAAGAGGAAATCCTTGAGCGAGTTCTTGCTCAGGATGCGCTGCACCAGCACGCCCAGCTCGTGGCGCTCAAAGTAAATCCGGTAGTCCCCCACGCGGAAGCGGTGCAGCACATGACCGTCGCGCTCCAGCTTACCGAAGCGCTCCAGCTCCGTGCTGATAACCTCCTGCGGCAACCCGCGAAACTCCCCGAGAATCTGGAGCTGCAACTCCTTGGGCATCTTGGACAACTCGGCCGCCCCGATGGGCGTGAAGATGATTTGAAACGGTCGCATGGCCGAAGTGTCGGGCTTCCCGTCGGGACTGCAAGCCGGGCGTTGGCCGGACTGCCCAGCGACAATCGGCGGTGACAGTCCCCGGCCTGCGCCTTAGCCTGCCGACACCATGCGTTCCGTGAAAGTGTCCCTCGGGGCACGCAGCTACGACATCAAGATTGCCAGCGGCTTGCTCGCCGGTCTCGGCGCGGAGTGCGCCGCGCTCCAGCTCGGTCAGAAGTGCGCCGTCATCACGGACACGAATGTCGCGGCGCGCTACGCCTGGCCTGCGCTCGCCAGCTTGAAGCGCGCGGGCTTCGACGCCGTGCTGCTCACCGTCCCGGCGGGCGAGACGGCCAAGCGGCTCAAGCAAGTGGAGTCCTGCTTCAACCAACTCGCCGCGCATCGGCTGGAGCGGAAGTCCTTCATCGTCGCGCTGGGCGGCGGTGTGGTGGGCGACCTCGCGGGCTTCGTGGCCGCGAGTTACTTGCGCGGCATTCCCTTCGTGCAAGTGCCGACGACGCTGCTCGCGCAGGTGGACAGCTCGGTCGGCGGCAAGACGGGCGTGAACCTCGCGGCGGGCAAGAACCTCGTCGGCGCGTTCTACCAGCCGCGCCTCGTGCTGTGCGACCTCGCCACGTTCCGCACGCTGCCGGACCGCGAGTTCCGCGCTGGCCTGGCCGAGGTCATCAAATACGGCATCATCTACGACGCTGAACTCTTCGCGCGGCTGGAGCGGGACATGGCGAAGCTTCTCCGTCGCGACGCTGCCTCGCTCGCCCACATCGTCGCGCGCTCGTGCGAAATCAAGGCGGAGGTCGTGTCGCAGGACGAGACCGAGAGCGGGCTGCGGGCGATTCTGAACTACGGCCACACCATCGGCCACGCCATCGAGGCCATCACCGCTTACGGGCGTTACCGGCACGGCGAGGCTATCTCCATTGGGCAAGTGGCGGCGGCGCACTTGTCAGCGGAGCTGCTGGGCTTGCCGGCCAGCGACGTGCAACGCATCTGCGCGCTCTTCGTGGCCGCCGGACTTCCCGTGAGCCTCAAGCTGACTTCCCCCCAGCGCACCAAGCTCCTCGCCGCCATGACGCTCGACAAGAAAGTCAGCGCCGGCGAAATCAAGTTCGTCCTCGCCGAGCGCATCGGCCAAGTCGTCTGGGGCCAGAACGTGCCGTCTGCCGCCGTCCACCGCGCGCTGGATTTGGTAAGGATGCCATTCAACGCAAAGACGCAAGGGCGCAAGGGCGCAAGCAGATGACACTGCGCTCGCTTCCCTTCGCGTCTTCGCTTGCCGCCGCACTCCATAGTGGAGCCGCGCTGACCCTCGTGGTGCTCCTCATGCTCGCCGCCGACTCCCTCGCCCAAGTGAACGCTCCGCCGCCCAAACCCGCCGCCGGCTTCGTCCTCGTCATCCACGGTGGCGCGGGCGTGGTGCCCAAGGCCGACCTCACGCCCGAGACGGAGAAGGCTTCCCGCGCCACGCTGGACGCGGCGTTGCTCGCCGGTCATTCCGTGCTCGCGCGCGGCGGCAAGAGTCTCGACGCCGTCATCGCCGCCATCCGGATTCTGGAGGACTCACCGCTCTTCAACGCCGGCAAAGGCTCCGTCCTCACCGCCGAGGGCACCGTGGGCATGGACGCCTCCATCATGGACGGCGCGACGCACAAGGCCGGGGCCTGTGCGGACGTGAAGCTGGTGAAGAATCCCATTGAGCTGGCGCGCCTCGTCATGGACCGCACGCCGCACGTCCTGCTCGTCGGCGACGGCGCGGAGACGCTGGCGAAGGAGCACGGGCTGGCGCTGATGCCGGCGGAGTATTTCATCACGGAGCACCGCAAGCTCCAGTTGCAGCGCGTCCAGCAGCAGGAGAAGGCGCGCAAGGCCGGGGAGAAGCAGGCGCAGCTCAACAGCGTGGAAAACATCGGCACCGTCGGGGCGGTCGCGTTGGACAAGCACGGCAATCTCGCGGCGGGCACCTCGACCGGCGGCATGGTCAACAAGCGTTTCGGCCGCGTCGGTGATTCACCCGTCATCGGCGCGGGCACTTACGCACACAACCTGACGTGCGCCGTCTCCGGCACTGGCCACGGCGAGTTCTTCCTGCGTGGCGTGGTGGCCTACGACATCGCGGCGAAGATGGAGTATCAGGGTGTCGCGCTGACGAACGCGGCGAGCGAGGTCGTGCTGCGCAAGCTCACGGAAGCCGGCGGCCAGGGCGGCGTCATCGCGGTGGACGCGCAGGGCAACGTGGCGATGCCGTTCAACACCGAGGGGATGTATCGCGGCGTCATCCGCGCGGATGGCAAGCCGTGGACGGCGATTCGGAAAGAGTAGCGCCCCGGTCCATGGAAAGCGTTCCCACACCTCAGCCCTCCTTGGTGGAGGAGAAGACTGCGGGACGAGTGCGTTGGCTCTGGGTTTTCAACGTGCTGTTGCTCGTCATCGCGGTGAGCTTTTGGCAGAAGCTCCAGTGGAAAAAGGTCAGCGACACGCCCGCTGGCATTGTCTGGCAGCGCCACTGGACGACGCACACCGACCGCAACCGCGATGGCATCGTGGACGAGGAAGTTATCCGCCTGCCCAACGGGGACGCCTCGATTCGTCGCGACGTGGACTTGGATGGGTGGTTCGACCTGCACTACGTGGAACGGCGTGGGTTGGCGACACAGCCAGCACAGATTCGCGAGGCCGCGCCGAGGCACTGAAGCCCGTGCCGGCGGCTTTCAACCGCCCGCGTTGCGGGTTGGATACTCGCTGCCGCCTCGAACTACTGGAGCCCACCGACGGCGGCTGGCAGCCGCCGGCACGGGGCCTACTCCTTCTCCTGCCCGTTGTTCCAGTAGCGCTGCATCTCGTCCGCCGTCGGCACCTTGAGCGGGCGCACGATGCGGAAGCCGAGGAACTGCGCGTCGGTGAGATACCAGATGCTCTTGGGGAGCTGCGGGTCCTGCTGCTTCCAGGACTTGTCCGAGCCCCGGCGGGCGGCGCTGCGGAGCTTGGCCACGCCATCGTCCCACGAGCCGCCGCGCGCGACTTGCGGATAGGGCGAGGTCTGCTTGAGCCACGGGTCCACGAGCGCCGACTTCACCTTGTCGTAGTTCGGCTCGTATTGGTCAATGCACCATTCGGCCACGTTGCCGTGCATGTCGTAGAGGCCCCAGGGGTTCGGCTTCTTCAGCCCGACCTTGCGATACTTGAAGTCGCTGTTGGCCTCGAACCAGGCGTATTGCTTCGCGTCCTTCGGGTCGTCACCCCACGAGTAAGCGGTCGTGGTGCTGGCGCGGGCGGCGAACTCCCACTCGGCCTCGGTGGGCAGGCGGTAGAAGTGGCCGGTCTTGGCGGAGAGCCACTGGCAATACTTGTTCGCCGCGTGCTGCGTCATGCTGATGGCGGGATACCCATCCTTGCCCATGCCGAAGGACATCTCGACGTAGGGCTTGGTCGGGCGCGCGACGCCTTCGGAGATCTTCTCAATCGCCACGTCGGTCTTGATCCGGTCGCGGAACTTCTTCTCCTCGTCGATATACATGAACAGCTCGAACTCGTTCCAAGTGATTTCATACTGACCCATCCAGAACGGGGAAATCTTCACGGTGCGCGGCGGACCTTCGTTGGCGTCGCGGCCCTTCTCGCCGGACGAGCTGCCCATCACGAACTCGCCCGCCGGAATCGGCACGAGCGAGTAGCTCACCTCGGTGCCCACGATGGCGTTCGTGTAAGCCTTCATCTCGGCGGCGGTCTTCTCCTTGTGCGTCGCGAGGATGAACTTGTGGATGCCCGCGACGACTTCCTGCTCGTTCGCCCCGGCCACTTCCTTCTTTTTCTGCGTGAGCAGCAGCCCGTCCGGCCAAACCGCGCCCTGCTGAATCCAGAGCTTCACGAACTCAATCTCCTCCTTCGTGAGCCGGTCCTTGGCCTTGGGCGGCATCACGCGCTCGTCGTCGAGCGGGTGCGTGGTGGAGGTGTAAACGGGGCTCTTCTCCGCTTGGAAGGGCACGACGCCCACGCCGTTCTCGCCGCCCTTGAAGGCCAACTCGCGCGTGTCCATGCGCAGGCCGCCTTTGATGTAGCCATCGCGATGGCAGGCGACGCAGTTGAACTCGATGATGGGCTGGATGTCCTTCACGAAGTTAATTTTCTTCACCACGCCGAGCTTCAGGCCGGCGGGCCACTTCGCCCCGGCGTCAATCCACTCGCGGAGCTTGGCCTGCTGTTCCTTGGGCAAGATGCCTTCCTTGGGCGGGGGCATGAAGGCGTCGTCGTCAGGCTTGAGCGTAGTGGCGGTGAAAAGTTTGCTGTCCTTGGACTTGCCGGCGGCGAGGGCCGGGCCGTTCTCGCCCCCCTTGAGCGCATCGGCGAGCGTGTGGAGGCGGAGGCCACCCTTCTTCTGGTCCTCGCCGTGGCACTTGGTGCAGTGAACTTCCAGAATGGGCTGGATGTCCTTCGCGAAGTCCACCTGGGCGGTGGCGGTGGCGGCGAGAGTGAGAGCGGCGGCGAGGGTCAGTTCAAAACGTGTTTTCATCTCAAATTCGACGGCACGCTAGTGACTGCCATCGCAATTGGAAAGGGGAGAAAAGCCCGGGAAGGCAGGCGTGCTCACCCAGCGACGGGCTGGGGAGTTTGGGGCACAGGAGTGGCGGTGCTACAAACGCAAACCGGCGCGGGTGGAAGTCCCGCGCCGGCTTTGGTTGGCGAGCGGTCAGCGTTCGGCGGACAGCTCGGAGGTTTTTGTCATCAAGGGGCCTTTCGGTTCGGGGTTCTGAGTGCTGAGTTGCCTGACCGCTTCAGAGCTTCTTCACCGTCACGCTCTGGCCGGCGGCGAGGTTCACGTAGGTGATGCGTTGGCCGGCGTAGGTCTCGGCGGTGATGGCCGGGGCGGCGGTGCCGGTGAAGCTCACGATGCCGCCGCTGGTCAGGCCCGTGACCGGGACGCGGGCGGCCTTGGTCACCGTCAGGGTCACGGTGTTGTTCGCGTTGCGGGTGGCGACGACGCCCGAGGCGTTGTAGGTCATGCGCTGCTGGAGGGTGACGCCCAGGGCGTTCATCGTCGGGGAGAGGGCGGGGAAGTTGTAGAGCTGCTCATACTTGTCCGCGACGTTGCTCAGGAGGTCGCCCAGGAGGGTGTTGCCCGCGCCGTTGTAGTTGCGGAGGTTGGGTTGGTGGAACATGAGCGGGCTGTTGTCGCCCTTGAGCAGGAAGCCGAGGAGCAACTCGGCTTGGTTGTCCAGAATCTCGGCGAAGGTCAGGTCGCGGCCCCAGTAGGCGTGGTAGATGGAGTTGTATTCGCTGGCCCACTCGGCGGGGGTGCTGACGTTGAAGAACAGGTTGTTCGCGTGGCGGGGGATCATGAGGATGCGGGCGTCCACCCAGTTGGGGATGCCAACATTCGGCGAGGCCGGGCGGTGGGCGGGGATGGAGGTGTCGGTGACGAAGTAGCGGATGCCGCTGTCGTAGGCGGCCTTGATGAACTGGGCGTTGGTCAGGCCGGAGATGTTGGGGGTGACCATGTTAGCCCGGCTGAAGTTCGGCAGGGCTAGGCTGGTGGCGACTTGGTTGTTCTTGGTGATCTCGGGCAACGACTGGGCGTAGGTGAGGTCGTCCAGCATCGGGTGGGTGTAGGTGTGGCTGATCCACTTGAACATCGCCTTGTTGGTCTTCACGTAAGGGGTGAGGTCGTCGCCCGGGTATTCACCGGCGACGGTGCCCAGACCATTGAAGGCCATGTCGTAGCGAAAGTTCTTGCCGAGGGTGCGAGTGTTGAACCCCTTCTGCCAGGTGATGGTCGCCGCCCAGTCATTGGCGCTCTGGCGGAACTCGCCGCTGGGCCACATCTCGTCGGCGAGGAAGACATCGTCCACCTGCGCGCTGAGATAGGTGTGGCGCTCACCGAGGAAGAGGCCTTTGCTCGCCCACGTCACGAGCCCGTGGGAGAGGACGGTGGAGTGCAAGAGCCACGGCGCGTTGTCGAAGGTCAGCGAGAGGACTTCGCGGCCGTCGGGGAACTTCTTCACGGCGATGAGCGCGTGGCCCTGCGGGGTGGCGAGCCAGACGGTGGTGTTGGTGTCGAGCGGGGTGGCGAGGTAGGTCCAGACATTGGAGACGGCGAAGGCATTGGCGGTGACGAGGTAGGGGAAGCTTGGCTTGGCGGCGGCGCTCCAGGTGCCGACGGCGGCGTTGCCGGTGGAGTCGAAGGCGGCGGTGGGCCAGTTGAAGCCGGTGTCGGGCGTGGGGTAGCCGCTCCAGTTGACGCGGCGGGCACCGAAGTCGCCCTCGTATTGGTTGAGCGTGGCCCACTCAGCGGTGGAGAGGGCGGAAGTCCAGGTGGAGCCGTCCGGGCTGTAGGCGAGTTGGGAATCGGTGAGCATCACCGCCGAGTAGAAACCGCGCAGGCCGGTGAAGAGCTTGTCGGCGGTGAGCGCGCCGGGTTGGGCGGAGGCGACGTGGACGGTGTAGGGCGTGCCGAGGAAGTCCAGGGCCTGGCGGATGGCCGGGAGCGCCGCGTCGTTGGGCGTGGCCGTCACCACCAACACGGCGAGGTCGGTGGCGGAGTTCGTGAGCGCAGCGTGCGCGGCCGAGCGTCCGGCGGTCAGGAAAAGTCCAAGCAGCAGAGCCAGGACGCCGTTGGCGGGCCGGTCGAGCTTGGCCAGCAAGCCCGGTCGGCTGGCCGCCACGCTGCGCGTAAAGCGTTTCACCACGATGTCGAGGAACACCACCGGCTTCTGGGGGAAGCTTACGCGGAGGGTGTGACCCGTGGGGAGGGAGGGTTTGGTGTTCATGGCGGTGGACTGGGGGTGTTGGTTCAGGGCGCGCACCGCTGTCTCGCTGCTACTCGGATTGCTCAGTGCGTTTTTCATGGCCCCAGATTACGCGCGAGCCCGAGGGGCGGTATCGGGCAGGCCATCCGATTACGGGCTGGGGGAATCCCCGAGGCGGTCAACAAGCAGGGGGCGAATCGGATGCCTCACCCAGCAGCCACGAACGGGTCAAGGGCGGGGTGGATTGGAACGGGCGAAGGCCAGCCGACCCAATCTCTCTGCGCTCTTTGCGCCCTTTCGCGGCTAGGCAACTGCGGTTTTCAGGTCGGGCTGCCGCCGCCAGCCGGGGGGCGTGCCCGGCCCCCGGAACGCGGCTTGGGCCGCCGATTCACCTAGGCAATTCCAAACGCTGCACTCCCCCTCGTGGTCGCTGCGGAGGGGGACCGTCCGTGCGCCGGCGGGGCGTGTGCGGATGCGCCCGTCAGCTGCTCACGGACACATCCAGACTTGCCTTCCCGCTCAGCACGCACTTAATGTCACTCCGTAAATTTCGGAGGCCAGTGTAGCTCAGTGGCAGAGCAGCTGTTTCGTAAACAGCAGGTCGTCGGTTCGAACCCGACCACTGGCTCCAGTTCTTCCCGCTAGTGCAGCAGGTCAAGGCTGCCGCCCAGGAGCCAGGAGCTTAGGGAATTCCTCGGTCCCCAGCACCCCATTGCTGTGCCCCGAGCATGCCCTGCCGACTTCTCCCCTGCGGGTTTCACGGTGTCGGGAAGGAAACCCACGTGCCGCCGAGGTTCTCGGGGCGTCTGGGGGAGGGCACCCCGCCCTAGGACCGCAGGTTAAAGGAAGTCGGCATCGGTCCAAGGCCCGCGCTTTGAAGTCCTGAACCCTTCACTTCCTTGAGCAAGATTGGGGCAGAAAGATCGGCGGGGGAAAGGGCGTCTGGCTGTTTCCCGCTGGCTGGCCAAAGCCGAGTTTCATGCACGGGAAGCGGGAGACCTCCAAGCGCGCCCTGCCATTCGGGCGATGGTGGGAAGGACGTTGGCAGGTGGCTTCTGGCCGCCTTCAAAACCGGGGCTTGGAGCTGTTCGGCAACCGGAGGCGGCTCCATTCCCTGCCGCCATCGGGATCAGCGCGGAAACTCCCGAAGCCGCCACCCCAAATCACTTCATCTGCGCGAGCAACTCTTCGTTGGTCTTGAACTTCTTGAGGGCGTTCAGGAGCGTTTCCATGGCCTCGACGGGGTTGAGGTCCACCATCATGCGGCGGAGCTTGCGGATGGGATCGAGATACTTGACGGGGAAGAGCTTCTCCTCTTTGCGCGTGCCGGACTTCGGAATGTCGATAGCCGGGTAGAGGCGACGGTCGGAGAGCTTGCGGTCGAGCACGAGCTCCATGTTGCCGGTGCCCTTGAACTCCTGGAAGATGAGTTCGTCCATGCGGCTGCCGGTGTCCACGAGCGCGGTGGCCAGGATGGTGAGGGAACCGCCGCCCTCAATTTTGCGGGCGGAGGCAAACATCTTGCGGGGAATTTCCAAGGCCCGGGCGTCCACGCCGCCGGTCATGGTGCGGCCGGAGCCACCGTGGACGGAGTTGTAGGCTCGAGCAACGCGAGTGAGGGAGTCGAGCAGAACGACGGCGTCTTTCCCACCTTCGACCATGCGCCGGCAGCGCTCGATCATGAAGCGGCTGAGGCGGACGTGGGTTTCGAGATCCATGTCGTGGGAGCTGGCGACGACTTCGGCGGTGACGCTGCGCTGGAAGTCGGTGACTTCCTCGGGGCGCTCGTCAATCAGGAGCACCATCACGTAGACCTCGGGGTGGTTGGTGGTGATGGCGTTGGCGATCTGCTTGAGGATGGTGGTTTTGCCCGTGCGCGGGGGGGCGACGATGATGCCACGGGTGCCGCGGCCAATCGGCGTGACGAGGTCAATCACGCGGGTCTCGAAGACATCGGAAGCGGTCTCGAGCCGGAACTTGTCGATGGGGTCAATGGAGGTGAGGTTCTCGAAACGGGACTGCTTGGTGTATTCGTTGAAGGGCAGGCCGCTGACGTTGATGACCTCGCGCAACTGCGGGCTGGAGCCGCGGTGGGGGGGCTGGAGCCGGCCTTCGACGAGGCAGCCTTCGCGGAGGAAATTCTTCTTGATGCAATCCGGCGTGACAAAGACGTCAGTGGGCTTGGGCTGGAACTTGTTCTCGGCGGACCGGAGGAAGCCGAAGCCCTTCTCGGCGATTTCGAGGTGGCCGGAGCCGATCTCCGGGGTCTTGGGCTGCGGCTGCTGATGCTGCTCGGGTCTGCTCATATATGCGTCGGGTGGCAATCGAATCCTGAAGCCGGACAACTACACGTGTGCCTAAACCTTGGCTCCGTTGAAACGGAAAACTGCTCAGTTTGCTGTCAGGAAAACCGCGCCCGGCGTGAATGCCGAAGTTTGGCGCTGGTTGGTTGCGACGCCCCAGTAAACACCGTGACGCACGGGCGGTGCAATAGTTATTTTGGCGCTGAACGGCGGTTGACAGACCCACCCGGCTGACGCACGGTGCGTAAAAATCAACGCATCCAAACATGAAAACCTACCTCCTCGCCCTCGCGCTCGTCACCCTCAGCACGGCTTCCAGCGCCTTCGGGCAGCAGGGATCCGCCGCGATCATCAAGGCGCGAGCGAAGGAGTCTGCGGGACGCCCGCTGAACTTGCCGGTCACCGGGGGGCAACCCGCCGCCACTGGCGCGCCGGCACCGCAGACGGGCGTGGCCCAACCGAACGTTTCCAAAATTCTTGCCGACCTCGCCGTCATCAAGTCCCGGCCGCAGGCGACGCAGGAGCAAAAGGACAAGCTCGCCACTGACCTCGGAGGCGTCGCTCTGGGTGCCAGCAAACCCTCCCCCGAGGCGGTGCAGGCCCTCGCTAACTCGCTCGCCGCCGCGCTCGCGGGCAAAAAACTTGCCGCCGCAGACCAGGCGGCGCTCGCGCGCGATCTAGCGGGCGTGTTGAACGCTGCCGGCGGTTCGCCGCAACTGAACGCCGCCATCCAAGGCGTGAAGGACGCGCTGACGATCGCGGGCGCTAACGAGGCGGCCATCAAGTCCGTCTCGCAGGCGTTGCTGGGCTTAGCCACGCCGGCGAAGTAGCCGCGCCCACTTTCCTGCTTGAGCGATTCTCCCCGGCCACCCAGCGCCTGATCGCGTGACGAGTTCGTCCGCATTCTCCGGGTGCTGTTCCTGCCGTTGGTTGCCACCTTGGTGTTTTATCTCGTCACGCCTGCGGGCGTTCAGCCTTTGCACCGCAGCACGGCGGAGGTGCGCCGCAAGGTCGTCGGCACCGTGGAGGCTCAGTTCCACGCTTTCCGGGACGGGGATTACGCGCGAGCCTTGTCCTTCGCTGCGGCGGGACTCCCTGAGCACGACCTGAGCGTCCTGAAGCGGCTCAAACCCACGGGCCTGCGCCAGGGCGTGCCCAAGGGCAGGCGCGTTCTGGTGGTGTATGG
>JAYTIO010000030.1:0-6977 GCA_043731805.1 Pedosphaera sp.
TGAGGCTGACCCACGGTCTCACGAACGTGGCCACGATGCGTATGCCCGCCTCGAACACCTCGGCGCCACCCTCGAAGCCGGCCTGCGCGACGCCGCGAAGTCCGCCGGCATCCCTGTCACCTTCAACCGCTGCGGTTCGATGTTCTGCGGCTACTTCACGAGCGAGCCGGTCTGGAACCTCGCCGACGCGATGAAGGCCGACCGCGAGCGCTTCAAGAAGTTCTTCCACGGGATGCTGGCCGAGGGCGTCTATCTCGCCCCCTCGCAGTTCGAGGCCGGCTTCCTCTCCACGGCACACGCGGAGGCGGATATTACCCAGACGGTGAGAGCGGCGGCGAAGGTGTTGGCGGGTCTTGGTTAAGACTAGCGTGAAATCAGCCGGAAAAATGCTCTGGGTGGATAAACTCCTGTGGACCGCTAGCGTCTCTGCGGTGCTTGTGCTGGTCGGAGTTGTCTGGCTGGGATGGAAGTCGTCCTCGAATCTCAGTGGCCGCGAGTCCCTCAGCCCATCTGGTTCCGGAAGCATCATCAGCGTATTCTTGAACGATTGGGATGGGACCAGTTGTTTCCTTTACGTGGTGGATCCAAGCGTCAGCCGAGAGCGACCGGTGAAGATCGGCACGTTGAGCATCAATGAGAAGCCCGACGAAGTGGTGTGGGCCAAGGATGGATCCCTTGTGGCCGTGCGATACCGAACCAAACTGGCTTTTTGTTACGACTTCACAGGTCACGCCGTCGTCACGGCTCCGCATAAAGCAAGCAGGCCAGATGTGTTCGAGTTTCCCACGAGTGAGGAGCAAGATGTTTTTGTCTCAGCGTTGTTCGCCAAACGGGGTGGAAGTCAGAGTGCAGTTTTCCAACCTTATGGCAATGGCCAACCCTGCATGAGCAGGCGCGAAGCAAAGCGATTTGCTCTCAATTGATTGGCACCTGAATCCTATATGCGCAGCCTTGCCCTCGACCACGGAACCGTTCGCGTCGGCGTCGCGGTGAGCGATGAGCTGGGGATGATTGCCCGGCCGCTGGAGTTCATCCCGGCGGAGCCGTGGGAAGCTTTCATGATGCGGTTCAACCAGCTGCTCGCGGAGCTACAGCCGGAGCAGATCATCGTGGGGATGCCGCGGAACATGGACGGTTCGATGGGGCCGGCGGCGGAGAAGGTGCGGGCGTTCATGGCCAAGCTGCGCGAGACGGTGACGGTGCCGCTGCGCACCTGGGACGAGCGGCTGACGACGGTGCAGGCGCAACGGATGCTCCGGCAGGCGGGGCACAAGGCGAAGGACCAGAAGGGGAAGATGGACCAGACGGCGGCGGCGATTATTTTGCAGAGCTTCCTGGACAGCCAGAGCTGAACGTTTTCTAGCCACAGATGAAACACAGATGGAACACAGATGGGGAGGGACTTTTCAATCAGGAGAGCAGGAAGGCAGGAGGCGTGGGCGCTGCGGCGGAGGTTTTCTCCTACTCTCCTGCTCTCCTAATTAAGTTTTCCATCTGTGTTTCATCTGTGTCCATCTGTGGCTCAAAGCTGGCGTGAGCATGGTCAAATTGAAACTCACGGTGGCCTACGACGGCGCGGGCTACGAGGGGTGGCAGACGCAGAAGACGGGCGTGGGGGTGCAGTCGCTCGTGGAGGCGGCGCTGGGGAAGTTGTTTCCGAGCCGGCCGAAGGTATTCAGTTCCAGCCGCACGGACACGGGGGTTCACGCGCTGGGGATGGCGGCGCACTTCGAGGTGCCGCGCGCGGAGTGGCGCATGACGACGGCGCGGCTGCTGCTGGCGGCGAATGCGCATCTGCCGGAGGACATCCGGGTGCAGGCGGCGCGGCGGATGCCGGCGGCGTTTCACGCGCGGTTCAGCGCGGCGGGGAAGGAGTATCGCTATCAGGTGTGGAATCACCCGGCGATGAACCCGCTGCTGCGCACGCAGGCGTGGCACTGCAAGCGGAAGCTGGACTTGGGCGCGATGCGGACGGCGGCGCGGGACTTCGTCGGCAAGCACGACTTTCGTTCGGTGCGCTCGAACCCGACTTACGACACGGACTCGACGGTGCGGACGTTGGCGCGGTGCGACATCCGGCGGCGCGGGGCGTTGCTGACGTTCGTCATCGAGGGCGACGGGTTCCTTTACAAGATGTGTCGGGGCATCGTGGGGACGCTGGTGCAGGTGGGGGAGGGGAAGATTCCACGCGATGCGGTGCGGCAGATACTCGCGTCGCGGGACCGGGGTGTGGCGGGGATGACGGCTCCGGCGCACGGGTTGTTCCTGTGGCGGGTGCTTTACGACCCGAAGAACCTGAACCCAAAACCACGCCCGGAATGAACGTCGTCCTGGTCGAGCCAGAGATTCCGCCGAACACGGGCAACATCGCCCGGCTGTGCGCGGCGACGCGGACGACGCTGCATTTGGTGGAGCCGTTCGGCTTCAAGCTGGACGACGCGACCTTGAAGCGCGCGGGAATGGACTACTGGCGGCAGGTGGAGTGGCGGCGGTGGCGGCGGTGGACGGAGTTCGCGGCGGCGGTGCCGATGGGGGCGCGGCTGTGGTTCGTGGAGTCGGGCGGGCCGAGGCGTTACGACGAGGCGCGGTTCGGGGCCGGTGACTATCTGGTGTTCGGGCGGGAGACGGCGGGTTTACCGCAGGCGTTGCTGGAGGTGAATCGCGAGCGCTGGCTGCGGATCCCGATGTTCAACCCGGCGGCGCGGTCGTTGAACTTGTCGAACTGCGTGGCGCTGGCGCTCTACGAGGCGCTGCGGCAGCAGGGGTTTGACGGGGAGGGGTGACGCGGGAAACGGAGCGTGCGTGAACTGTCCGTGGTCATCGGCGGGCTGGATTTTCGTGGTTTTTCCGTAGTGGTGAAGCGGCCGCCGGCCGCGTATTTTCAGGGCGTTCCGATGACGCCGGGTTTGACACCAAGTCAGCCGCCGTTAGTATCCGCCCAGACGCCGTTCAACCGATTTTAGCCGTGCCTGTCAAAGACGATAACCTGGTAGATACGCTCGCGGACATGGGCTTGGTGACGAATGAGGATGTCGCCCAGGCCCGCGCGGAGGTGCAGTCCGGTGAGTTCACGGACCAAGGGGTGATTGATCGTTTGGTGGCGACGCAAATCATCAGCGCGGCGCACATCACCCAGGCCAAGGCGATTCAGTTCGGTATGGAGACGGTGGACATCAGCGGCCTCACGCTGAAGGACGATGCCCTCCAGATTCTGCCGCGCCACATCGCCAATAAATACAAGTGCGTGCCGGTTTATTTTGGCGAGGGCACGTTGATCGTGGCCATCACCGATCCCTCCGACTTGGACACGATGGACAGCCTGCGTCACGTCCTGAAGGTGGACAACCTGGAGTTCCGCGTGGCCACGGAGGAGCAGGTGCTGCAAGTCATCGCGAAGCATTACGCCACTGCGGAGGAGTCGGTGGCCGGGATGATTCAGGACATGACCGAGGGGGAAATCGACGTCGGGTTTGCGGATCCGAACGCCGAGGCGGATGCGGAAGCGGCGGCAGACGCCGACGCGCCGTTGATCAAGCTGGTCAACACGATCATCGGCGACGCCTACCGGACGCGCGCGTCGGACATCCACATTGAGCCGCTGGAGAAGCGACTGCGCGTGCGCTACCGCATTGACGGCTGCCTGCAGGAGGTCAACAGCCCGCCCAAGAAACTGCAGAACGCCATCATCAGCCGGTTGAAAATCCAGGCGGCCATGTCCATCGCGGAGAAGCGCATCCCGCAGGACGGGCGCATCCAGCTCGAGATCTCCGGCAAGCCCATTGACCTGCGCGTCAACTCCCTGCCCACCGTGCACGGCGAGAGCATCTGCATGCGTATTCTCGACAAGTCCGGCCTCAAGCTGGGCTTGACGGAACTGGGCTTCCTCACGGACGACCAGCAGACCTTCGAGCGGTTGATCGGCCTGCCCGACGGCATCCTGCTCGTCACCGGCCCCACCGGCTCCGGCAAGACGACCACGCTTTACTCCTGCCTCAACTATATCAACCGCCCGGACCGCAAGATCATCACGGTCGAGGACCCGGTGGAATACGTGCTGGGCGGCATCAATCAAGTGCAGGTCAGCGAGGTCATCGGTCTGACCTTCCAGGTCGCGCTGCGCGCAATGCTCCGCCAGGCCCCCAACGTGGTGATGCTAGGGGAAATTCGCGATCTGGAAACGGCGACCATCGCCATCAACGCAGCGCTCACCGGCCACCTCGTCTTCTCCACGCTGCACACGAACGACGCGCCGGGCGCGGTGCAGCGCCTCGTGGACATCGGCATCAAGCCGTTCCTCGTGGCCACGGCCTCGCGCGCGTTGATGGCCCAGCGCCTGGTGCGCCGCATCTGCAAGAAGTGCATCGAGCCACACATCCCCTCGGAGATCGAATTGAAGACGCTCGGCCTGACGGCGGACCTGCCCGGCGCGAAATACTCCAAGGGCGCGGGCTGCGAGAATTGCAACAAGACCGGTAACCGCGGCCGGTTCGGAGTCTTCGAGGTCTTCGTCCTGGACGACAGCGTGCGCAAGCTAATCTTCGACCGGGTTTCCGGCGTGGCCCTGCGTATGCGGGCGCGTGAAATGGGCATGAGGAGCCTGCGCGAGGACGGCGCGCGGAAGGTCATTGCCGGCATGACCACGGCAGATGAAGTGATCAAGAACACGGTGGCGGACGACACGGTCAGAGGCGGACCAGTAAATTGATCCAGAACGACTATGGGCACCTATCAAATGTCGGACTTGTTGCAGTTGATGGTCTCCGAGGGGGCCGCCGATCTGCACGTGCGCGTGGGCATCCCGCCGTGCATCCGCGCGCACGGCGTGCTGGAGCGCATCCAAGGGCCGCCGTGCGCGCCCGAGGACACCGAGGAGTTGATGACCAGCATTACCTCCGAGGACAACATCCAGCAGGTCCGCACCAAGGGCGGCGCGGACTTCGGCTTCGCGTTCGGCGAGTTGGCACGCTTCCGCGTCAGCGCCTTTAAGGAGAAAGGCAACTTCGCGCTTGTGCTGCGGCAGATTCCAACGCGGCTCCTGACCATTGACCAGATCGGCCTCTCGCCCACGCTGGTGGACGAGTTGATTCACAAGCCGCGCGGCATGATTTTGGTGACCGGCCCCACGGGCTCCGGCAAATCCACCACGCTGGCTTCGATGGTGAACATCATCAACGAGACTTCCGACCACGCGCACATCATCACGGTGGAAGACCCCATCGAGTTCTATCACAAGCACAAGAAGGCCGTGGTCACCCAGCGCGAGGTTCACATTGACGTGCCGAGCTTCGCCGAGGCCCTGCGCCGTGCGCTGCGCCAGGACCCCGAGGTGATTCTCGTCGGCGAGTTGCGCGACTTGGAAACCATCGAGGCCGCCCTGACCGCCGCCGAGACCGGTCACGTCGTCTTTGGCACCCTGCATACCAACTCCGCAGCGAAGACGATTGACCGCATCGTCAACGCCTTCCCCATGCAGCAGCAGGAAACCATCCGCATCCAGCTCTCCACGGCACTAGTATCCGTCGTGGCGCAAATCCTTGTGCCCACCAGTGACAAGCCCGGCCGGCTCGCGATCCACGACATCATGGTGATGACCAACTCCATCTCCGCGCTGATCCGCGACAACAAGACCTTCCGCCTCATCTCGGAACAGCAGACCGGCGCGAAGTATGGCATGAAGACGCTCGATCAAGGCCTGCTGGAGTGGTATATCAAAGGCCGCATCGCCCGTGAGACCGTGGTCAACCGGTGCATTGATAATCAGGCGATCCTCGGCAAACTCCAAGAGGCGGATGCCGCCAAGGAAGCGGCGGCCGCCGAGGATAAATAGCCATGTCATCGAGCCTCTCCGATCCGTTGCTGGCCCTCGTCCGCGAGCGCGGGATGATTGACGATCTGCAACTGGAGGAGGTCATCCAGGAGAACAACAAGAGCGGCAAGGCCATCGGGCTCATCTTGGCGGACGCGCGCATCGTGGACCTTGACACCCAGCTCAATCTCATCGCCGAGCACCTGGGCACGGAGGTGGTCACGGGCCTGAAGGACCTGGAAATCCCGCCGGAGGTCATCGCGGCCATCCCGCCCGCCACCGCGCGCATGTATCAGTGCCTGCCACTGGAGATGCACGGGGACTCCCTCCGGGTGGTGCTGGCCGATCCGCTCAATCCGGCCTTCGTGGACGAGGTCGGGTTCATCGTCCGCAAGGAGCTGCAGGTGGTGGTGGGGGATCCGAGCGCCGTCGTAGCTGCGATTACCAAGTTCTACGAGGAAAAGGCGGAATCGTTCGATGAGATCCTTGGTGAACTTCACTTGGGAGAGGACACCGTCAAAGAACTCCAGGCCACTGGCGGCAAGGAGGAGTCGGCGGACGCGCTGGCCAACATGGCCAACGAGACGCCCATCATCCGTTTCGTGAATCTCATCCTCTACCAGGCGGTGCAGGACCGCGCGAGCGACATTCACTTCGAACCGTTCGAGGACGAGTTCAAGATCCGCTACCGCGTGGACGGCGCGCTTTACGAGATGGCCCCCCCGCCGCGCTACCTCGCCACGCCCGTCATCTCCCGCATCAAGGTGCTGGCGAACCTGAACATCTCCGAGCGCCGTCTGCCGCAGGACGGGCGCATTTCCATGAGCCTAGCCGGCAAGCGCATTGACCTGCGCGTCTCCTGCCTGCCCACCAAGTTTGGCGAGTCCATCGTGCTGCGCGTGCTGGACCGGGGCGCGGTCAGCCTCGACTTGATCAACCTTGGCATGACCCCGGAGGTCTTGAAGAATGTCGGCGACATCATTCAGAATCCCAACGGCATCTTTGTCGTCACCGGCCCCACCGGCTGCGGCAAGACCACCACCCTTTACGCCTGCCTCCGCGCGGTCAACGCGCTCGACACGAAGCTCATCACCGCCGAGGACCCGGTGGAATACGACATCGAGGGCATCATGCAGGTGCCGATCAACGACACCACCGGCATGACCTTCGC
>JAYTIO010000031.1:0-5844 GCA_043731805.1 Pedosphaera sp.
GGCGAGGCCGTAAGCCTCTTCGAGCTTCCAGCGGTCAATGAAGCTGTCGTGACAGGAGGCGCACTTGAGGTTGATGCCGAGGAAGCTCTGGCCGACGGATTGGGCGAACTGAATCTCCGTGGTCGCGCCCGCGCTGACATCACCGCGCCACTTGATGCCGGCGGCGAAGCCCTCGCTGTCGGGCGTGTAGGCGATGAGTTCGCGGGCGAACTGGTCGTAGGGGCGGTTCTCGACGAGGGCGCGGTAGAGCCACTTGGTGATTTGCTTGCGGCCGCCGGTGATGAAGCCGGTGCCGGAGTAATCGTTGCGAAGGAGGTCGTTCCAGAACGTGAGCCAGTGCTCGGCGTAGGCGGTGTCGTGGGCGAGGAGCGAGCGGATGAGAGTGGTGCGTTTGTCGGCGGACTTGTCAGCGAGGAATTTGTCGAGCGCCTCCGGCTCGGGCAGCAGGCCGATGAGGTCGAGGTGCGCGCGGCGGGCGAAGGTGGCGTCGTCCACGGGCTTGGGTGTGGCGGCTTTCCGCTTCGCGAGGTCGGCGTCGAGGATGCGGTCAATGGGGTTGGTGCGGCCCGCAACGGCGGGCGGGAGCGTGGGGCGGCGGGGCTTCAGCGGTGGCTCGTAGGCGGGCTTCTTGAACGCGAAGCCCTCCTCCCACGGTGCGCCGGCGTCAATCCAGTCACGCAGGAGCTTCACCTTCTCGGGCGCGAGGCGCGGGCCTTTCGGCGGCATCTGCTTGTCGGGGTCCTTGGTGGTGATGGCCTCGATGAGGCGGGACTTCGCGGCGTTGCCTGGAACGATGGCCTTGCCGCTCTCACCGCCGGCGAGGAGGGAGGCGCGGTCGTTCAGGCTGAAGCCGCCTTTCTTCTTGTCGCCCGTGTGGCACTCGGCGCAGTGCTCGCGGAGGACTGGGACGATTTGGTGGGAGAAGTCCACCGGGGCGGGGGCGGCGGCGAAGGCGGCGGGAGTCAGCGCGGCCAGGGCAAGAGCGGCGGCGAGGCGGAGCTGGAACGGCATGGCGGAAAGCATTGCGGGTTTCAGACGGGGGGACAAGCGGGCTTGCTTCAATGGCAAACCGGGCAGGTGACTGACCTGTCCGGTGCGAGCGGGAGAAAGCGGCGGTTACTGCACGTTGTAATAGCAGAGCCAGGGCCCGATCTGTGAGCCGAGGAAGATCTTGTCTTCCTTATACCAGGTCACATGGCCGTCCTCGAAGAGGAAGTTACCGCCTTCCATCATGCCGGTCGAGGCGCGATGGCTGGTGGTGGCCACCGACTGCCCACCGACAGTGACCTTGACCGTCGGTGTCCCGGTCGGCTTACCGGCGGGCATGGCCCCGAGCGTGCCTTGAATCTGGAGCATATCGCCGATGATCGGGCCTTCGGCGGCGTAGCTGCTGTCCAGCCGGGTGCGTTGCAACCATTGGGAAACATTGCCCGCGCCGATGGTGGTGCGGGCGGCAACCTGGGCGGCGGTGCGGCCCATGAGGTAGAAATAGCCGGAGAGCTCCTCGTGCGCGACGCTGGGGTCGCCGTAGTTGGGGTTGGAGATGAGATTCGCCCGATCATAGGCGCGGTGATACTCGCCGGTGGGGCAGAACAACGGGCTGTTCTTGGTGCTGGAGGCGTTCGTGTTCGCCGGAATGAGGTAATACTTATAGAGCGACAGCACGGAAGGGCCGATCCAGCTCTCGTCCCGACCGTAGGTGGTCCCACCGATCACGTCTGTGCCGGCGGGGATCTTGCCGTCGTAGTCGAGGGAGTAGGCGGAGATGGAAATGCCCCACTGCTTGAGGTTGCTGGTGCAGAGCGCCTTGTTCGCGGAGTTCTTGGCCTTCGCCAGCGCAGGCAGGAGCATCCCGGCCAGAATCGCGATGATGGCAATGACGACGAGGAGTTCGATCAGGGTGAAGGCACGGCGTGGGTGGCTGATGTTCATGTTAGTTGATGGTAAGAGTTTGCTCTTGATACTGACAGGTTATCACTGGCTTCCAGCGCGGCGCAGCGGATCCCAGAACATGGAATTTTGCAAACGGTTGGCCGCCTGGGGATTGATTTTGTCGTCGGGGCGGGCTTCGGAGTGCGAGTCGGCGAAGACGACGACGCCCAGACCGCCATTGACGCCCTTGGCCGGTCCGCCACCGTGCCGGCAGGCGATGCCTTCGTAAAGCGGATTGGAGCCGTCCATGACCGCATTCGGCCAATAGCTGCTCATGCTCCAGAAACCTTCCGAATCGCCAACTTCAATGGTGTCGGTGGGGAAGAGAATGGAACTGCGGCGCACGCGATACCCGGAGCTGAAGCTGATGCCACCAACCGTGACGGTGCTGGCCGCTTGGGCGCTCGGGGGTGGATAAAACAAAAAGAACACATTGGCCGCGTAGCCGACCCGGCTGCCCGGGTTGGCCGGCGTGGCCTTGAAGTCCCATTGAAATCCCAGCGTGTATTGATTGCGGACACTGCTGAGCACGGGACAATGAAACATGTTGGAGTTCCCGGCGGAATACTGACCGAGGTAATTTCCCCACCAATCGTCCTCGGGTGGCAGCGTGGGATCCTGCTTCCGGCACGCCGGGAAGGCGTCGTCGCTGTCATCCGTGTAGAGCTGCAAAAAAACTCCGACCTGCTTCAGGTTGTTCAGGCAGCGGATTTGATGCGCTTTACTCTTTGCCTTCGACAGCGCGGGGAGGAGCATACCGGCTAGGATGGCGATGATGGCGATGACGACGAGGAGTTCGATCAGGGTGAAGCCGGCGGGAGCGGGACGGCGGGCCAGACGCGTATGATTGAACATGGTGCGGTTGGGATTGGGTTGCTGAGCTGGCGAAGGCTAACACTTTGTCCCACTCTGTCGAGGGTGGAGTCCGGTCAGCCCACGCGCGGTTGGCACCCCTCGTTCCCAACGCAACTAAGCGGCCAGCGCCGCCGGCTTCTGGCCCAGCGCGTGAATCATGCTCTCGAACACCAGCCGTCCGTCCGCGCTGCCCAGCAGCGGCTCGCAGGCGCGTTCGGGGTGGGGCATGAGACCGGCCACGTTGCGGCTTTCGTTGCAGACGCCGGCAATGTTTTCCAGCGCGCCGTTGGGGTTGGCGGCGTCGGTCAGTTCGCCTTGGGCGTTGCAGTAGTGCCAGAGGATTTGCCGGTTGGCCTTCATCTGCGCCAGCGTGTCGGCGTCGGCGAAGTAGCAGCCCTCGCCGTGGGCGATGGGCACGCGCAGCAGCTTGTCGGCGGGAATCTGGGACGTGAAGGGCGAGTCCGGCGTGGCGGTTTTGAGGAAGATGTTTTCGCAGCGGAACTGGAGCGAGCGGTTGCGGATGAGCGCGCCGGGGAGCAGGTGCGCTTCGCAGAGGACTTGAAAGCCGTTGCAGATGCCGATGACCAGACCGCCGTTGTCCGCGAACTGCTTCACCGCCTGCATCACCGGGCTGAAGCGCGCGATGGCACCACAGCGCAGGTAGTCCCCGTAGCTGAAGCCGCCGGGCACGATGACAGCATCGGCGACGCCGAGGGAACTGTCCTTGTGCCAGACCAGCCGCGCAGAGTGGCCGAGCACCTGCATGGCGTGGACGGCGTCCTGGTCGCAGTTGGAGGCGGGAAATTGGAGGACGGCGAAGTTCATTTTAGCTTTCAGCTTTCAGCCGGGGCAGCCCCGGTGGGCTGACCGCTGACCGCTCTACTCGATTTCCAGTTTGTAGTCCTCGATCACCGGGTTGCTCAGGAAGCGGTGGCAGGCCTCGTCGAGCGCTTGCTGGGCGGCGGCGCGGTCGGTGCCCGGCGTGAGGTCTATCTCGACATACTTGCCCACGTGGACGCCCAGGACGCCCTGATAGCCCATGTGTTCCAGGGCGCTTTGCACGGTCTTGCCTTGGGGGTCGAGGACGGCCTGCTTCGGCGTGATGATGATTTTGGCTTTCATGGCGGCGCGGGGAGTGCCCGCAAAAACGAAGCGGATGTTGGGCAACGACCTCCGGCGAGGCGAGTGATTTTTTCGACCGCTCACTTCAGCCCCGACGGCTGCGCTCGCAGCTCGGCGATGAAGTCCGTCCACAGCTCATCCACCGTTTTGCCCGTCGCGTCCTTGAACAGCTCGGCCGAATACTTCCGTTGGCGCAGCGCCGCGTTGAGCTTGCCCACGAGCTTCGCATCGTGCCGCTGATCCACCCACGCCAGGAAGATGGCGGTGGTCTTGTAGGCGTCGCGGTAGCTGGCCTTGTCCGGGTTGATGCGCGGCTTGGGGGCATTCGGTTCGAAGTGCGAGAGGCGGATGTAGTCCGCGATGCCCTCGACCAGCCAGCCCGGCCCGCCGGGTGGATACGACTGCACGACGTGCGTCAACTCGTGGACGACCATGCCCCAATCGTTCGTATGCCCGCGCACGTAGCTGGCGGCGAAGTTGATGACGTTCCCGCTGGCGGCGGCCACGCCCTTCATGTCCGCACGGAAACGGAGCGTCACCAGCTCCGGCGGCGCGAAGCCCTCGCTAGCGAGCAGAGCGGAAATCTTAGGATACCACTCGGCGCAGAGCTGCCCGGCGCGTTTGGCCCAGTCCGCCAGGTCCGGCGTCTCGTGCGCCTCGACGACGATCTTCGCCAGCACGCCGCCCGCCGCGTTGGTGGCCGTGCCGGTCCAGATCGGCGCGGGTCGCTCGTCCACCGCGCGAGCTGGTGGGCCGAGCAGGCACGCCAAGACGGCGACCCCAAGGAGAGTTAGGTTGAGTAGAGTGGTGCGAGGCATGGTGGGTCGAAGAATCGCGCGCAAACTAGGCCCCCGCTCGGACCTGTCGAGCGCAAAGCCACTGCGCTGCGGGTAGGGTGCAGCCGGGCGTGGCCGCTGCGAGCCGGGACAGTTCGCGCTCCGGGAACGCGGACGCGCCCAGCGCAAGAAGGCCGCCGATTTCCAAGTTGCAGTCGTCTGAGTGCCTTCCCAAGATGCGCCCACAGGCATGAACAATCTCTCCTACGTGCTGGTAGTCGGGCTCCCGGTCTGGTTCGTGATGGTGCTGCTGGGCCGCCAGTTGCGCCAGCGTTGGGCCTTGCGCATGGGAGCACCCTATCACCTCATCTGCATCGCGAACGCGGTGCTGGCATCCGCCTACTTCATGAACCTGAAGGTGGACACGCACCGCGTGATCATGGGCGCGACGTTCATGATGGACTCCCTCCTCCTGCTGACCCTCTTCAACCGGTTCTACTGGGAGGGCTACTTCCAGAAGAAGCGGAACATGGTGGTGCCCCGTTTCTTCACGCACGCGACGCGGCTCGTGGGCATCACGGCGTCTGTTCTGCTCATCCTCCAGTTTGTCTTTGATGTCCGCATCCCGGGCCTGATCGCCAGTATCGGCGGCCTCGGTCTCGCCGTCGGCCTCGCGCTGCGCCCGGTCATCTCCAACCTCATCGCCGGCCTCACCATCCAGCTCGGCAAACCGCTCAAACAGGGCGACTGGCTGCTCGTGGACAACCGCCTGGTCGAAGTCATGGAACTCAACTGGCGCACCACCCGGATGCGCACGGTGGACCACACCTACTTCGAGATTCCGAACGTGGACCTGGTCAACCTGCACCTCCAGAACTACAGCTATCCCACGCCCCACCACGCCATGCGCGTCATCGTGCCCGTGGAATACGACGCCCCGCCCAACAAGGTCCGCGCCGTCCTGCTCCGTTCCACGGCCGATGTGGCGGGGGTGTTGAAAGATCCCGCCCCTGAAGTCTATCTCAAGGAGTTCGCGGATAGCACCATCCACTACGAGATCAAGGTCTGGATTGAACGAGACTCCGAACAGGACCGCATCGCCGACGGCATCCGCACGGACGCGTGGTATGAACTGCGCCGCGTCGGCCTCACCATGCCG
>JAYTIO010000032.1:0-5819 GCA_043731805.1 Pedosphaera sp.
CGCGAGTTGCTCGACGTGAAGAACGAGGACGAGTGGAAGCTGGTTTACGCCCGCATCGAGAAGGTCACGGAAGCCCAGCGCGAAGTGCGCGGCCTCAGCGGTGATATGCGACTGCTCTTCAGCCGCAGCGGCGACCAAGGCGGCGACCAAGGCGGTCGCACCCGTGGCGGCGGTTTCGGCGGCACGCCCAACCCCGACTCTGAAGCACTCTCCAAGGCCGTCACCACGAAGGCCCCGACTGACGACCTCAAGCAACGGCTCGCCAAGGTCCGCGAGGCCCGCAAAGCCGCCGAAGCCAAGTATGACAAGGCCGCGGACGACTTGCGCCAAGTGCTGACCGTCCGTCAGGAAGCCACGCTCGTCGCCGTCGGCCTGCTCAAGTAAGCCACGCCCGCAACCGGGAAACAGGGATGAGCCACTTGACCACCAACGACACGGCCACGCGCGAGCTGCTGGAGCGGATGATTGCCGCCCGGCAACTCTCGCCGCTCGACGCGCAGGCCTTTGCCAAGCTCGGCGCGGTCGCCGTCAACGCCACCGAGGACGCCGTCCTGCGCTGGCTGGCGACGGAATACGACGTGACCTTCACCGCGCTCGACGCCGTGGAGCCGGACCGTCAGGTGCTCTCCCTGTTTCCCGCGCGCGTGCTGCTCAAGGAGCATTTACTCCCCCTCCGCCGTAACAACGGCACGGTGGAAGTCGCCACCAGCCGCCTCTTCGCCACGCAAGGCCTCGACGCCCTGAAGGCCATGACCGGCCTCTCGCTCACGCCGGTCCTCGCGCCCAGCGAAGCCATCGAGCGCGAGATGAAGAAACATCTCGGCGTCGGCGCGGACACCATCGGCACGCTCAACGAAGAGGCCGGCCTCGAAGTCGTGCAGGAGGGCATCGCGGACGATGACCTCGACAGCGCCGCCGAGGACGCGAGCATCATCCGCTTCGTGAACCAAGTGCTGCGCGACGCCATCGAGCTGCGCGCGTCGGACGTTCACTTGGAACCCTTCGAGGACGAGTTCCGCATCCGTTACCGCATTGACGGCGACTTGCAGGAAGTGCCCGTGCCCCCGTCGCTCAAGCGCTTTCAGCCCGCCATTGTCTCGCGTGTCAAAATCCTTTCGCACCTGAACATCGCCGAGAA
Source organism: Pedosphaera sp. (assembly GCA_043731805.1). GTDB lineage: Bacteria > Verrucomicrobiota > Verrucomicrobiia > Limisphaerales > SXTU01 > SXTU01. The sequence goes on from JAYTIO010000032.1 coordinate 1,139, forward strand.
GCGCGTGCCGCAGGACGGCCGCATCAAAATCCGCGTGGACACGCACGAGGTGGACATCCGCGTCTCCATCATCCCGATGCTCCACGGCGAGGCCGTCGTGATGCGCTTGCTGCGCCAGAACTCGAAGCTGCGCGGTATGGGCGACCTCGGGATGAACCACCGCGAGCTGGATTCCTTCCGGCGCGTCGTCCAGATCCCGCACGGCATCGTGCTCGTCACCGGCCCCACCGGCAGCGGCAAGACCTCGACGCTCTACACCGCGCTGAACGAAATCAACGACCACGTCCGCAAGATCATCACCATCGAGGACCCCGTCGAGTATCAGCTCAAGGGCGTGAACCAAATCCAGGTCAACGAAAAGTCCGGCCTGACCTTCGCGCGCGGGTTGCGCTCCATCCTCCGCCACGACCCCGACGTGGTGCTCATCGGCGAAATCCGCGACCACGAGACGGCGCAGATAGCCGTGCAGGCGTCGCTGACGGGCCACTTGGTCTTCTCCACGCTCCACACGAACGACGCGCCCGGTGCGATTACCCGCCTCGTGGACATGGGCGTGGAGCCGTATCTCGTCGCCAGCTCGCTGGAAGCTGTGCTGGCCCAGCGACTCGTGCGCGTGCTCTGCCCGCACTGCAAAGTCGTGGATGACTCGCCGACCGCCGCCACTTACAAGGCGAAGCTCGGCATCCCGCTGAACCACCCGATTTACAAGTCCGTTGGCTGCCGCGAGTGCCGCAACACGGGCTTCCACGGGCGCAACGCCATCTTCGAGTGGATGGACACCAACGTGGAAATCCGGCAGTTGATTCTGCAAAACACCTCCGCCGACAAGCTCCGCGACGCCGCCCTCCGCAACGGGATGCGCACGCTGGCCGAGGACGGCTGGCGGCTCGTGCGCCAAGGCGCGACGACCGTCGAGGAAGTCCTGAGCGTGACGACCGCGAAGGAAGTTTCCCGCACCAGTGTGGACGAGAAAGACGACGGCGGGGAGACGGCGGCGGAACTGGCTGTGGGGCGTTAATCCATGACGACCTTCCAATATCGCGCGCTGCATGCGAACGGCTCCGTCGCCGAGGGCGTCCTCGAAGCCGGTGGGCGGCAGGAGGCGTTCAAGCAGATGGAGGCGCGCGGACTGCGGCCCATCAGCCTCAGCGAGCGCACCGGCGGCGGCACCAAGACCATCACGGCTCCGTCCAAGCCCGCTGCGAAGGAAACCAAACCCGCGCCCAAAGCGCTGCCCAAAGCGCTGGCCACAGAGGCTTCTCCCAAGGACGCAAAGGCCGCCGCCAACGTCCCTGCGCCCACCACCATCAGCTTTGGCGCCCCGAAGATTTCCGCGCGGATGCTGGAAAACTTCACCCGCCTCCTCTCCAGCCTGCTGGCGGCGGGCGTGCCGTTGAGCCGCGCGCTGGTCATTCTCCAGCGCGAGGCATCCAGCCCCGTGGCACAGGCGAAGTGGAAGGAGATTCACGACCTCGTCGTGGACGGTATGACTCTTGCCGACGCGATGGCGAAGTCGCCGGACGTTTTCCCGCGCGTGTATGTCGCGATGGTCGAGGCCGGTGAGACCGGCGGCTTCCTCGATGTCGTGCTCGCGCAAATCGCCGACTTCCAGGCGAGCGAGAAGGAGATGAAGGGCAAGGTGATGACCGCGATGTTGTATCCGGCCATCCTGCTCGTGCTCGCGTTGGGCGTGCTGGTCTTCCTGCTCGTGTTCTTCATCCCGCGCTTCCAGCTCGTGTTCGCGGGCTTCGGCGCGAAGCTCCCGTTGCTCACCCAAATCATCATTGGCGCGAGCGACGTGTTGCGCAGCTACGGCGTGCTGGTGGCGCTGGGCATTTTCCTCGGCGGCTACATGGCGCGCACCTGGGTCACGTCACCGGACGGCCGCCGCGCTTGGGAAGGCTTCATCCTCCGTGTGCCGACCATCGGCAGCCTCGTCGCGCAGTTCGCCATGTCGCGTTTCTGCCGGATGCTGGGCACGCTGCTGGGCGCGGGCGTGCCGCTCATCGCCTGCCTGAACGTCGCGCGCCGCTCCATCGGCAACCAGATTCTCGTGGACGCCGTGGCGCACTCGATTGACCGCGTGAAGGAGGGCAAGGCGCTCGGCCCGAGCCTCGGCGACTGCCGCGTGCTCTTCAGCGGCTCGACGCTGGAAATGATTTCCGTCGCCGAGGAGAGCGGGAAGCTCGACGGCGAACTCATCCGCATCGCCAACGTGACCGAAGGCGACCTCGACCGGCAGTTGAAGACGGCGGTGGCGATGGCCGAACCGCTGATGCTCTTCTTCATCGCCGCCTTCATTGGCACGATTTTCATCGGCATGGTCATCCCGATTTTCACCCTGCAAGAACACATCAAGTAACTTTCAACCTGCAAACCACATGAACATCCGCACTAACCAAACTCAAAACTCAAAACTCAAAACCCAGAACCGCTCACGCGCCTTCACCCTCATCGAGCTACTGCTCGTGTTGGTCATCCTCGGCATCCTCGCGGCCATCGTTGTGCCCAAGTTCGCTGGTCGCACCGACGACGCCCGCAACGCCGCCGCGAAGACGCAGATTGCCGGCTTCAGCACCGCACTGGACGCCTTCGAGGTGGACACCGGCGGCTACCCGAAAGGCAGCGAGGGCCTGCTGGACCTCGTCCAAGCCCCGCGCGAAGCGACCGGCTGGAAAGGCCCTTACATGAAAGAAATCCCGCTCGACCCTTGGGGCCATCCCTACGTCTATGCCTGCCCCGGCCGCAATAACCCGAGCAGCTACGACATCTACAGCCTCGGCACCGACGGCCGCGAAGGCACCGAAGACGACATCACCAACTGGTCGAAGGCGAAGTAAGGAACCGGCGATGAAGTTCCCAACGGCCAACGCTCAACCCTCAACGCCCAACGCTCAAAGCGCGTGCTTTGGACGTTGGAAGTTGAAGGTTGAACATTGGCCGTTCGGTGCTTGTCCCATGCCGCACTCCGCACTCCGCATTCCGCATTTCCGCCGCGCCTTCACCCTCATCGAGCTCATCCTCGTCATGGCGCTCATCACCATCGTCGTGAGCGTTTCCCTGCCGGCGCTGAAGGGCTTCTTCCGGGGCCGCGGCCTTGACTCCGAGGCGCGTCGGTTCCTCTCGCTCACGCACTACGGCGCCAGCCGCGCGGTGGCCGAGGGCATCCCGGTGGAGCTTTACGTGGACACGCAGCAGAAGCTCTACGGCCTCCGCGCGCAGGCGGGCTTTCTGGAGAGCGACAGCCGGGCCGTGCAATACAAGCTGCCCGAGGAACTCAGCCTCGAAGTCACCGCCGCGCCCGCCACGAAAGTCTCCGGCCAGGCTAACTTGGACGACCCCGAAACCGATTTCGCCAACCTCACCGATCCCTCCACCAGCAGTGACCCCGTCAGAATCATCCGCTTCACCTCCGACGGCTTCATCGGCGACCAAAGCCCCGCCGCCATCATCCTCCGCCAGCGCGCGGCAGACGAAACCACCGAGGGCGACGCCCTCGCCATTGCCCAGAGCGCGACGCGCTTGAACTATGAGATTCGCACCGTCCAGCCACAGCGTTAAGCGCGCGCGCGCCGCGTTCACGCTGGCCGAGGTGCTGGCGGCGCTGCTCTTCATGGCCATCGTCATCCCGGTGGCGCTGGAGGGCCTGCGCATCGCCAGCCTCGCCGGGCAGGTCGGCGAGCGGAAGGCCGTGGCCGCACGCGTGGCTGACCGCGTCCTGAGCGAACTCTCCGTGACCGGCTCGCTCCCCAGTGGCGACAACGGCTCCATTACCGAAGGCCCGCACGAATACCGTTGGACCCTCGAGTCCGCCGCGTGGGTCGAGGACAGCGCGATGCAGGAGACGACGGTGCGGGTCGTGTATTTCGTGCAAGGCCGCGAATACGAAGTAACGGTGAGCACGCTGATGGGAGGGACGACGCTGTGAACTTCGTTCGGTCCCAAGTCCAAGGGCCCAAGGTCCAAAGTCCGAGGGGCGCTCGAACGCAAAACGACTTTGGACTTTGGACGCTTGGGCCTTGGACCCAGGGCCGTTCCGCCTTCACCCTGTTGGAGCTTTTGATTGCCGTCGTCGCCTTCGCCATCGTGCTCGCGGCCATCAACGGCGTGTTCTACAGCGCCCTCAAGCTGCGCAACCGCTCCGCCGCCTCCCTCGAAAAATCCCTCCCGCTCACCCAGGCGCTCATCATCCTCAAGCGCGACCTCGCCAGCCTCGCGCCGCCCGGCAAGCTCGCGAAGGAGCTCCAGACCTCCCCCACCGGCAGCGGCGCGACCAGCCAGCCACGCTTCGGTTCACTGGCCGGTGCCGCCGGGGGTGCCGGGGGCCTCGCCTCCCAAGTCGGCCCGGACTTCTACACCTACTCCGGCCTGCTCGACCCCTCCACCCCGTGGCCGACCGTGCAGAAAGTGGCCTACCTTCTCGTGGATTCCACGAACCGCAATGCGCTGGGCAAAGACCTCCTCCGCGCCGTCACGCGCAACCTCCTCCCCTCCGGCAGCGTGGAGGATGAACCCGTCGAGCAACTGCTCCTCACCGATGTCGCGGAGGCGACGTTCTTCTACCACGACGGCACCGACTGGCAGGAGTCGTGGGACTCGACCGCCGACGAGACCAAGAAACTTCCCCGCGCCATCAAGCTACAGCTCCAACTCACCGCCGCCGACCGCGCCAGCCAGCCGC
>JAYTIO010000033.1:0-5427 GCA_043731805.1 Pedosphaera sp.
GGTGCAGGCACACCGCCGGGCTCGGCGCTTTGGAGTGCGGGGACTTGTCCCCGCACTCCATGCTCCCAACTCGCTCCGTCCGTGGGTGACCAAACCTGATTTGCGCCCCTTTCCGTTGCGCCCGCGATTCCCGCTTCGACGGGCGCGGGCCTTTCGGTTAAGTTTCTCTGCCTATGAAAGTCGTGGTGACGTGCGGGCCGAGTTACGAGCCGATTGACCAGGCGCGGCGCGTCACAAATTTCTCGACTGGCCGGCTGGGCATCGCGTTGAGCAACGACTTCGCGGCGCGCGGCTGGGACGTGACTTGCCTGAAGGGTGAACAGGCCACGTGTGCCGACCCGCTTCACGCCCGGCGCGTTCTCGCCTTCTCCACCAATGAAGACCTCGCCGCGAAGCTCTCGTCCCTCGCGGGCGAAGGTGGCTGGGACGCGGTCTTCCACGCCGCTGCGCTGTGCGACTTCCGCGTGGAGCGCGTGCTGGACGAACGCGGGGAGGAGTTGGCGTCGCCGAAGTTTTCCTCGCGCGAAGGCCGGCTAAGCCTCGTGCTCGCGCCCGCCACGAAGGTCTTGCCCCAACTGCGCGACTGGTTTCCACAGGCGCGCATAGTCGGGTGGAAATACGAACTGGCCGGCACGCGGGCTGAGGCCTTTGCCAAGGCGCGGGCGCAGTTGAGCGAGGGCCGCACGGATGCGTGCGTGCTCAACGGTGCGGCCTACGGGAGCGGGTTTGCCGGCTGCACGCCGACCAGCGTTCACACGCTGCCGGACCGCGCCGCGCTCGCGGTTTGGCTGGGGCGTTGGCTGGCGGCGACGGCGCGGTAAGACGCCGCTGACCTCGCGCCGGGCCGGAGACCGGCGCTCCGCTCACGCGAAGTCGTAAACCGTGACCTTCTTCCAGAGCTGCTTGCACTGGTCCACGAACTTCAGATGCTCGGGATGCACCTGGTAATCGTCCTGTGCCTGCTTGTCCGGGAAGACGAGGTTCAGCGCGACCTGATAAGTCTGGTCCACCACGGCGCGGGGGCTGCCGACCATCTTGCCCATGTGGAATTGCAGCACACCGGGGATGGGCGCGAGATACTTTTGCCCACCGGCAATGAGTTGGTCAGCGGCCTGCGGGTTGGCGGGGTCGGTCCAGAAAATGACAACGTGCGAAAACATAGTCGCGGAGCGTAGGCGCGGCGGCGTGGGGCTGGCAAATAGTTCCGTTACACCCGCCCATGCACCAGCGACTCCACCACCGCCGGGTCCGCCAGCGTCGAGATGTCGCCGAGGCTGTCCAACTCGTTTTCGGCGATCTTGCGCAGGATGCGGCGCATGATTTTTCCGGAGCGCGTCTTGGGGAGACCTTCGGTGAACTGGATTTTCTCGGGGCTTGCGTGCGGGCCGAGGATGTCGCGGACCTTGAGGTTGATTTCCTTCTTCACCGTGTCGCTGGGCGTCTGGCCGGTGCGCAGGGTGACGAAGGCGTAGATGGCCTGGCCCTTGATGTCGTGCGGGAAGCCGACGACGGCGGCCTCGGCCACGGAGGGGTGCGCGCCGATCGCGCCCTCGACTTCCGCGGTGCCGATGTTGTGGCCGGACACGATGAGGATGTCGTCCACGCGGCCGGTGATCCAATAGTAACCGTCCTGGTCGCGCCACGCGCCGTCGCCGGTGAAATACTTGCCGGGGAAACGCTTGAAGTAAGTGTCCACGAAGCGTTGGTGGTCGCCGAAGACGGTGCGCATCTGGCCGGGCCAGCCGGGCTTGAGGCAGAGGTTGCCGCGCACGTCGTTGCCGAGGAGTTCGTTGCCCTGGTCGTCCACGATGGCGGGTTGCACGCCGGGGAGCGGGAGGGTGGCGGAGCCGGGCTTGGTGGGCGTGGCGCCGGGCAGCGGGGAAATGAGGATGCCGCCGGTCTCGGTCTGCCACCAGGTGTCAATGACGGGCGAGCGCGATTTGCCGACGGTCTTGAAATACCAGTTCCACTCCGGCTCCTTGATGGGTTCGCCCACGGTGCCGAGCAGGCGCAGCGAGCTGAGGTCGTGCGCGTTGGGCCAGGTGTCGCCCTCCTTCATCAGCGAGCGCAACGCGGTGGGCGCGGTGTAAAAGACGTTCACCTTGTGCTTGGCGATGACTTGCCAGAAGCGCCCGTAGTCCGGGTAGTTGGGCACGCCCTCGAACATCACGATCGTCGCGCGGTTCGCGAGCGGGCCGTAGACGAGATAACTATGGCCGGTGATCCAGCCCACGTCCGCCGTGCACCAGAAGACTTCGCCGGGCTTGTAATCGAACACGTAGTGGTGCGTGTAAGCCGCGTAAGTGAGGTAACCGCCGGTGGTGTGGAGGACACCTTTGGGTTTCCCGGTGGAACCACTGGTGTAGAGGATGAAGAGCGGGTCTTCCGCGTCCATGACCTCGGGCGCGCAGCTCGGGGCAGCGGCGGCCAGCGCGGCGTGCCACCAGACATCGCGGCCCGGCTGCATCTCGATGGGCGAGCCGGTGCGGCGGACGACGAGGATCTTCTCCACCGAAGGCGTCTTGGGCGCGGCCTTGTCGGCGTTGGCCTTCATCGGGATGTCGTGCTTCATGCCGCGCACGCCGGTGTCCTGCGTGATGATGAGCTTGCACAAGGAGTCGTTGATGCGCGTGACGAGCGAGTCCGCCGAGAACGCACCGAAGACGACCGAGTGCACCGCGCCGATGCGCGCGCAGGCGAGCACGGCGACGGCCAGTTCGGGAATCATCTGCATGTAGATGCACACGCGGTCGCCCTTGCGGACGCCGAGGGCTTTGAGTGCGTTGGCGGCGCGTTGGACTTGGTCGTAGAGGTCGCAGTAGGAGATGCGGCGCGTCTCGCTGGGGTCGTTGCCCTCCCAGATGAAGGCCGTCACGTCGCCGTGGCCGGCCTCGACATGGCGATCCACGCAGTTGTAGCAGGCGTTGAGCTTGCCGCCGATGAACCACTCGATGCTAACCGGTTCATGGTAATTGACGGCGGAGACTTGGCTCCATTTCTGAACCCAGTCGAGCCGGTTGGCCTGCTCGGTCCAGAATTTCTCTGGGTCACCCTGCGCGGCCGCGGCGAGCGCTTGGTAGGCGTCGAGCGACGGGACGTAGGACCCCGCAGCGGCGGCGACGGGTGGGGGGAAGATGGCGGTCGAAAGAAGCTTTGAGTTCATGTGAGTGGCGAAAAGTGCGGGCATCTTAGGAGCGAGCCGCAATGCGTCAACCCGCGAAAGCGCTGGGCGTGAAATCGCGCCGGGCGTTCAGCGCTTATCCAGCGCCGGCAGGGGGAACTCGGCAGAGGCGACGTGCTGGGCGCGCATTACGTCGGCGATCTTGTTCACCACGTCGGGATACTTGGCCGCCACCTCCGTGGACTCCGTTGGGTCGTCGCGGAGGTTGAAGAGTTGAATGGTGAAGTCCGGCGCTTTCTTCGCGGCGGGCCCGGGCTTGAGGTTTTGGCGCAGCCCCTTCCAGTCGCCGAGGCGGACGCACTGCTGGCCGCCGTAGCCGGGAAACTCGCGATACAGAAATGTCCGCTCCGGCTGCCGCTGCCCCAGCAAGGTTGGCGCGAAGCTCAGGCCATCGGTGTCCTTCGGAGCGGCGTCGCTTGCCCCGGCGAGTTCCAGCAGCGTCGGCAGCCAGTCCTCGAAGCCGGTCACGCGGTCGTTGGTCTGGCCCGGCGCGATCTTGCCTTTCCAGCGCACGATGCCGGGCACGCGGACGCCGCCCTCGAAGAGCGTGCCCTTGCCGTCACGCAGGCCGCCGCTGGAGTTGAAGAACGTCGCGTCCGTCCCCGCCAGGCCTTCGTGCCGTCCGTGCAGTGGGCCGTTGTCGGACGTGAAAACCCAGAGCGTGTTCTCATCTAGGCCGAGTTCGGCAACGAGTTTCATCAACGTGCCGATCTCCCGGTCCATGCGTGCGATCATCGCGGCGTAGGCGGCGCGCGGTGCGAAGTGTGGGAGGTAGCCCTTGCCGCCGGGGTAAGGTGGGTCGGGGAACTTGCCGACATACTCCGCGAGCGAATCTTCCGGCACTTGCAGTGCGAGGTGCGGCACGGTGGTGGGCACGTAGCAGAAAAACGGCCGGTCCTTGTGGTCGCGAATGAACGCGCGCGTCTGCTCCGCGATCAAGTCCGGCGCGTAGTCCTGCCCTTTGAAGCGCGCGTAGGACTTCGGGTTCAGCGGGTCTTCGTCCGACTGCAACTTGCCTTGCGCGGGGAAGGCCGCGTTGCGGAGCGGCACCTTCCGGTCGTTGTCCCACAGGTAGGTCGGGTAGAAATTATGCGCGACGGCCTGGCAGTTGTAGCCATACCAGCGCGTGAAGCCCTGCTTGAGCGGTTCGCCCGTCGTGCCCGGCCCGCCGAGACCCCATTTGCCGAAGCCGCCGGTGGCGTAGCCGCGTTGCTGGAAAAGTTTTGCGACCGTCACCGTGTCAGCCGGGATGGGGAACTGGCCTTCCTCCTTGGGCCGGAACTGCACGTTGTCGCGGATGAAGGCGTGGCCGGGATGCTTGCCCGTCAACAGCACGCAACGCGACGGCGCGCACACGGCATTGCCGGCGTAGTGCTGCGTGAAGCGCAACCCCTCGGCGGCCATCCGGTCCAGGTTGGGCGTGCGGATGAACTTCTGGCCGTAGCAGCCGAGGTCGCCGTAGCCCAGGTCGTCGGCGATGATGAAGATGACGTTCGGTGGGCGTGGCGCGGCCGTGGCGGGTGCGACGCAGAGAGGCAGGGACGCAAGGACGAAGAGAAGTAGCAGGCGCATGGTGAGAAGATGGCGATGGCTCCGCGTGCAGGCAAGACCCCGGTGGGGCGGTCGGCAGTGCGCGTCCGTTGCCCGTTCGTAACCGAATTCGGAATTGCGAGGTCGCCGGTTTTGTGCCAGATAGACGGGAATGAGTGGTCGCCCAAAGTTCAGTTCCAAAGGCCGCCGAAAGACAACCTCCACCACGCCTCGAACCATGTCTGCGAAAACCAAGCCCGCCTCCCCCGCCCCGGCGAAGCGCCGCGTGTCCTTCAGCCTCTCCGCGCCCGACGCGCACAACGTCAAGCTGGCCGGCGACTTCACCGGCTGGGAGGACGCCGCGCGGGAGATGACGCGGCAGCGCAACGGTTCGTGGACGGCCACCCTCGCCGTCCCGCCCGGCCAGCACGAATACCGCTTCATCGTGGACGGCCAGTGGGCGGACGACCCGAAGTGCGAGGTGCGCAAGCCGAACCCGTTCGGTGGTGAGAACTGCACGCGGGTGGTGAAGTGACTAGGGCTCCAGCCGCACGAAGACGCACTTGAGATACTGCGCCTCGGGGAACGTCGCCGGGTGGTCGGGGGCGTGCGCGGTGCGGGCGAGTTCCACGTAGCTCCGACTCGAAGCCCGCAGAGCCTCTTCCACCGCTCCGAAAAATTCCGGCGCGGAGACGTGCGCAGAACAGGAAGCGGCC
>JAYTIO010000034.1:0-8909 GCA_043731805.1 Pedosphaera sp.
TCGCGGCGGCGGACTTGATGGGGTAGGCGTGTGTGCCGTCGCGCCACGCGCGGTGCTCGCCGGCCACCAGGATTTCCATCTCGCCGTCCACGAGCTCCATCGCCACGGCGTGCCAGTAGTGCGAGCGCAAGACGCGCTGGTCCTGCGTCCAGCCGTAGGCCAGCGGCAGCATGGCGGTGGCGAAGATGGCAAGGGCGACGACCATGTCCACGTTCAGCGCGCCGCGTTCGTGGCGGCTACCTGCTGCTGGGGGCGTGGTTTGAAAATGCGTTACCATGCGGAAGCCACGTCGATGAGTTGGATGAAGCACTGGAAGATGCTCACGGTGAAAAGTCCCAGGAGACAGCCGTTGAAGAGCACGCACGCGCTCGTGAGGAGGTGCGCGACGGCTTGCTCCTGGCCGAAGGCTTTCGCGTCCAGCGTGTCGAGCCAGCCGGCGAGCGACTCGCGGAACTGGCCGGTGGCGCGGGCGGCGTTGGTCATGCGCCAGCGTAGCTCGCCCGCGTCGTCCATGAACTGCAACGCATCGGGCAGCTTCACGCCGCGCTGCAACTGCTCGACCACGCGCCGGGCGCGCGCGAGGAAGGCGCGGTTCGCCACGCTCTCGCCGGCCATGAGCACGGCCTTTTCCTCGGGCAACCCGGCGTCGAGCAACAGCGCGAGCATGGAGGAGAAGTCGCGTTCCACCCGGCGGCGTTGCCACGGGAGGATGAGCATCCCTCGGTCGGCGAGGGTGGCGAGCCAGTCGAGTCGGCGGGCGATGGGCGGGCCGAGCTTCGGTGCGAGCCATTCAATCCAGTAGGCGGGGCGCGGGCCGAGGATGTAGAGCACGAGGCCGATGAACATGGGCAGGGCGACCAGCACCAAGAACGTCGGCCATGCGGTGTCGAGCAGCTCCACGATGGCCCACGAGGTCGCGGGAACTTCGCCCAGCATATCGTTGAAAATCTCTTTGAACTTCGGGAACACGACCACGCGGACCATCCAGTAGAGCAGGAGCTGGACGGGCAGAATCACCAGCACGAGCGCGACGAGGTAGTTCTGCGCCTTCTGCACGCGCGGCAGGGCGTCGCGCAGGTGTGCGCGGCAGCTCGGCAACACACGGCGGATGTCACCACTCGCCGCGCCGGTGCGGAGCATCGCCAGCACGGTGGGCGGCAGCATCCGGGGAACTTTCTCCAACGCAGCGAGCAGCGACATGCCTTGCTCCAGATGCGCCGCGAGCAGGTGGAAGCGCACGCCGAAGCTGCGTTCCCGGCTCTTCGAGAGGCGGATAATGCTCTGCTCGACGCTGTTCCCGTGCTCGACGGAGGTCTCGATGAGGTCGAGGAACATCCGCGCCCGCTCGCGGCGGCGGAAGGGCAGGCTCAGGACGTAGTGCAGGCCGTGGAAGGCGCAATAAACCAGCACCAACGCGATGAGCAAGACCAGCACGACGACGGCCTGCTGCGCGATGGAGGCCACCATCGCGCCGAACAGCACCAGCATCAGTCCGAAGGCCCAGCGCCAGGCTTTGTCGTAGTTCGCTGTGGGTGCGTCCATGAGTCAGTTCGAGCCGCCCAGCGAGTCCATCGTGCGGATGAGCGTGTGGAAGACCGGCGTGAGTTGCAGCGCGATGATGACGCCCAGCGCCAACGCCGAGACCGGCAGCGCGGAGTAAAGCAGCGCTTCCGCGCGGGCGGCGGCGCGGGCTTGGAAGGTGTCCGCCACGCGGCCAAATCCCTTCGCCAAGTCCGGCCCGGACTCAGAGGCCAGCGCCATGAAGAGCGGCGGGAAGATGTTTGAGCCAGCGCTGAGTTCGCGCAGTTCGCCCTGACCGGACGCGAGGCGTTCGCCCCAGGTTTTCAACTCGTCGGCGACGGGCGAGCCTTGTTCGAGGTCGCGGAGGAGGGCGAGGGATTCACCCAGCGGACAGCCACCGCGCAGCAGCATCGCGAAGCCGGCGGCGAGTTGGGCGAGCGCAGCTTCGCGGAAGCCGGGCAGTCGCCAGCGCAGCTTGCGCCGCAAACTCGGCAGCCCGATGACCGCGAAGGAGGTGACCGTGAGGACACACAGCACAACGGTGGGAACGTGCCGGAGCGCATACCACGGGCGTGAGGTTGGCGACACTTCTCCCCACATCTCCATGGAGTAGGTGTCCGAGAGAATCGAGGCGCTGACGGCGTCGAGCAGGAAGCCGAGCACGACGGACAGGGCGGTGGCGGTCACGAGCACGATGAGCGGATAGACGAGCAGCCCGCGCAGGCGCGTCCAGAGCGCGTCGAGGCGCTGGTAGTAATCGGCGAGGAGGAGCAGGACGCCGGGGAGGTTGTTGGCCTGCGCGCCGAGGAGGACCATGCGCTTGTAGAACTCCGGGAGCTGGCGCGGCAGCAGGGCGTCGCGGAGGGGCGTGCCTTTGGCGAGGTCGGCTTCGAGGGCGGTGAGTTCGGCCTTCAATTCGCCGCGTTCGAGGCTGGCAGAGAGCTGGCGCAATGCGCCTTCGAGCGGCTGGCCGCTCTGGAGCATCCCGGCGAGCTGCTGGTTCACGAAGGCGAATTCGTCGAGTTTCATGGGGAGATGCTGTTCTTAGCCACAGATGGACACAGATGAAACACAGATGGGAAGGAGTGCGGGGAGGAAGAGCGGTTCATGGCAGTCCGCGAGGCCAGCCGGTAGCGAGCGAATTGAAGGTCATTGCGGGTGCCTTCTCCCATCCTCGGAGGAGGGGAGAAGGTGGCCGCAGGCCGGATGAGGGGTGGGGCCACCAACGCCGACGCACGTAACCCCTCACCCCGGCCCTCTCCCCTCATCCGATGAAGGGAGAGGGAGAAGGGGCGCGTCGAGGTCGCGCGGCGGTGCCATCGGCTCTCATTCCGAAAAGGTATCAGGTGCGCTGGCAGTTCTGCCTGCCTCATCCCCATCTGTGTTTCATCTGTGTTCATCTGTGGCTAAAAAGTTTTGGTTCAGTTGCCAATGGCGCGGTGGAGTTCGGCGGCAGTTGTAAGCTTTTCGGCCACGAGTGCAAGCGCGCGTTCGCTCAGGTCTTTGCCGGAGGGGGTGATGGCGACTGGGCCTTGCTCGCGGAGGGCGGCGCGGAGGGCGGCGGTGAGGCGGACGTGCTCGGCCACGGGCAGACGGCCTCGGTAGCCGGTGCGGAGGCAGGCGTCGCAACCGGCTCCGGCGCACGCGGCGCAGACGCGGCGCAGGAGGCGCTGGTTCAGCACGAGCGAGACGGCGGCGGTCACGGCGGAGCGGTCGGGGACCATTACGAACAGCCGCTCGAAGACGCCGCGACACGAGCCGGCGTGAAGCGTGGCAATGACTTGATGGCCGGTGAGCGCGGTGCGGACGGCGAGCGCGGCGGTCTCGTCGTCGCGGATTTCGCCGAGCACGAGGACTGGCGGGTCTTGGCGGAGGAGGTGGCGCGCGGCGGTGGCGTAACCGAGGCCGCGCGCTTCGTTCACCTCGGTCTGCATGATGCCGGGGAGGATTTGCTCGACCGGATCCTCGACGGTGATGATGTGGCGTCCACCCTGCGCGAGCAGCGCGCGGAGGCAGGCGTAAATCGTCGTGGTCTTGCCGCTGCCGGCGGGGCCGGTGAGCAGGAGCAGGCCGGCGGGCTGGCGGAGGAAGGTTTCCAGTTCGGTGAGAATGTCGGCGGGCAAGCCGAGTTCCGCGAGCGCGGGCGGCGTGGTCTGGGTGAAGAGGCGGAGGACAATTTTCTCGCCCGTGACGGTCGGGTAGGTGGCGACGCGGACTTCGTTTTGGGAGCCAAGCTCGGCGCGTTCGATGCGACCGTCTTGGGGGAGCGAGTCTTGCCAAGTTTGCAGCTTGGCGAGGTATTTGATGCGGCCAAAGACGCGTTCGGCCAGACCGGCGGGGAGCGTGAGCACGGGGGCGAGCAGGCCGTCGAGTCGGAAGCTCACGTCGGCGCTGCGGTCGGCGCCGGTCTGGAGGTGGATGTCACTCGCGCCCGCTGCCTCGGCGCGACGCACGAGGTCGGCGACGGCGGGCGGGGCATCGGCGGCTGCGGCGGGCGTGGTCATTCTGTTAGGCGAGAATGCACACGCGCCCCCGAACTGACAAGGCGGTGCGGGGCCGGCGCGGGGGCTGCGCCGCCCGAGCGCCAGTGGAACCGTTCTCCCGGTTCGTGACCGCTGCGGGCGGGGACCGTCGGCGCGCCGGGAGCGGTGCGCGGCTGGGCCTGCGCCGACTTACGCCCCGAGCCGCAGATACGCCCGGCTGGTCTCCGGCGCTTCCACCACGGCCACGGTGATGGTCCGGGCCGTGTCGGTGGGCAGATGGGCGAGTGCGCCGAGACGGTGCGGGGTGAGGACTTCACCGGGGGCAAGGAGCACTTCGGCCTCACCTTCCGCTCGCGCGGCGTCCACCACGAGGTCGCCGGTTTGCAGTTGAAGGAGCGACTTGTTCTTCACCACGGCGGGCGTGATGAACAGCGCGGCGTGGACGGTGAGGTCTGGCAGCGTGAGGGAGAAGCGGCGGGTGGGAGCCGTTGCCGGTGGCGGCAGCGCGTCGCTGCGGGCGGCGACGGGCGGCAGGACGGGGACCAAGCCCAGGGCCTGCTTCACCCGCGCGAGGCTCCGCGCGCCGAGGAGGAGATGAACCGATTCCGCCAGCACGCCCAAGAGCTCGTGCTCGGAATTGGCCGCGCGCCGGAGCACGGCCCGGCAGAGCGCGTGGGCGCTGCGGCGGGTGATGTCGAGGCGCACGTCCACCCAAGCCGCGTCGCGCTTCACGTAGGCGGGCAGGACGACGGAGAAGTCCACGGCCCCGGCGGGTTGCGGGTGGGGATCGAGCTGCCCTTGCCCGAGGCCGATTTCGCTCAAGCCTTCGCACAGCAACGCGCCGAGGTCCGGCGCGGGGGCGGGGGTGGCAGCCGGCAGCGGGGCCGCCACGGGGGCGGGGGCCGGCGCTTGCGCCGCGACTTGCTGGCCGGCCATTTCGCCTAGCATGGTGTGGCGGTGGATGAGTTGCTCGTATTCGGCGATGGTCTTGCGGAGCTGGGCCTCGTGGTTGAGCGCACGGAGGGCGACGCGGAGGCGGGCCTGGAGCTCGGTGAGGTCGCAGGGCTTGACGATGTAATCGTCCGCGCCCGCGTCGAGTCCCTTGACGATGTCGAGCTTGGTGTTGCGGGAGCTGAGGAGGATGACGTAGGTGCGGACGGGTTGCTTGATGGCGCGGAGGCGGGCGCAGACCTCGGGGCCGGTCATGCGGGGCATCATCCAGTCGCAGATGGCCAGCGCCGGGGCGGTGGGGGACTGGAGGATTTTCCAAGCCTCCTCACCGTTCTGCACGACCAGCGACTCGTAGCCAAAGCGCGTGAGGAAGCTGGCGATGATCTTGCGGCTGATTTCGTCGTCGTCGGCGAGTAGGATTTTCATGGAATCGTTGGCGGGATAGTAGGCGTGGACATGGGGGAACTTCAAAGCTCAAAGCTGGTGGAGGGCGCGCGCGGCCGGAGTTGCCAAGCCCGCGCACCGCGCGCTAGCCTCCCCACATGATGACCATCCGCACGTTCTTGCAACGACTTCCCCTCGCGCTCGCCGTCCCGGCGGCGTTTTCCTGCGGCGCGGCGCCCGGGGCTGACGAACCGCTCTGGACGCCGCGCGCGCTGACCCAGCCCGGCGAGTTCACCCCCGGCATCGAAGGCCCCGCGTGCGACCGCGACGGCAACATCTACGCGGTCAACTTCGGCAAACAGCAGACCATCGGCAAGACCACGCCGGCCGGCCGCTCGGAGATTTTCCTCACCCTGCCCGGCAAGAGCACGGGCAACGGCATCGTCTTCGACCGCGCCGGCACCATGTTCATCGCGGACTACGCCGAGCACAACGTCCTGCGCGTGGACATGAAGACGAAGGCAATCACCGTCTTCGCGCACGAGCCGCAGATGAGCCAGCCCAACGACCTGGCCATCAGTCCCGACGGCACGCTCTACGCCAGCGACCCGAACTGGAAGGATGGCACCGGGCAGCTCTGGCGCATTGACCGCGATGGCAAGGTCACGCGGCTCGCGCAGGGCATGGGCACGACGAATGGCATTGAGGTCAGCCCGGATGGCAAGCAGCTCTACGTGAACGAGAGCGTGCAGCGGGACCTCTGGATCTTCGACATCGCGCCGGACAAATCGCTGACGAACAAGCGGCTGCTGCGCAAGTTCCCGGACCACGGCTTCGATGGTCACCGGTGTGACGTGGACGGAAACCTCTACATCGCCCGCTACGGCGAAGGCGTCGTGGCGGTGGTGTCACCGAAAGGCGAAATTCTCCGCAAGGTGCCGGTGCTCGGCCCGCGTCCGAGCAACCTCTGCTTCGGCGGGCCGGACGGGCGGACGGTTTACGTCACCGAGGTGGAGCACACGCGGCTGGTGGCGTTTCGGACGGACAAGCCGGGGCTGGCTTGGAAGCGGTGGCAGGAAGCGCACTGAGTTGCCGCGAAAGGGCGCAGAGAGCGCAAAGAAAGCACCGGAGGGCAGCCTAGGCTTGGTCGCCGACTTGGTAGGATTGGCTGAAGGGCCGAATCGGACTTCGGGCCGAATTCCCTTTGGCTCTTTGCGCCCGCTCGCGGCCAACTGAGCCTTGGGCTTTGGAGCTTCCCCCTACTTCTCCAGCTTCACCGGCTGCGGGGCGCGCTTCTTGTGGTAAGGCGAGGAGAGGTTGAAGTAGATGCCGCAGAGCGGTTTCTCCAGCGTGGAATCCTCCGGCGGCTGACTCAGGATGATGGTCACCTGGGTGTCGAGCGCGATGCCGTGGCGCAGGCCCGGGGCGCGCTGCTGGTAGGCCTTGATGGCCTTCTCCACGAGGCGCTGGAGCGCGCCCTCGCAGTCCTCGGGTGTCTTGGCGATGCACACGATGAACTTGTCATAGGCCCGCAAGGCTTCCGCAATCTCGGCCTTGAACATTTCCGCACTGAGTTCCATGCCGGAAAACCTAACACAACGGCCAGCGCGATGGGAAGGCGGAGATTGTTCCGGTGGTTTTCCCGGGCACGGGAAACACCGTCGAAGTCGCCGCTGGCCGACCGCCGCACCAGCGACTACGCTGTCCCCGTGAGCGCGCCGGCACCGACCGCAGCCTCCGTGGACCCATGGGCCGCGGAGTTCCTCACCCACCTCGCCACCGACCGCGGCGCGGCTGACTACACCCAGCGCAATTATGCCGAAGCGCTCGCCGAGTTCCGCCGCTGGCACGAGCAGGACCGGCAGAGCCAGCCGGCCTGGGGAAGTCTGGCGCGCGATGACTTCCGCAACTTCCTCCGCCACCTCAGCCAGCGGAAACTCAGCCGCGCCACGATCCATCTCACGTTCAGCGCACTGCGGACCTTCTACAAATTCCTCATCCGCCGGGCCCATGTCAGCGCGTCGCCGATTCGCAATCTCACGCTGCCCAAGCCCGAACGCCGCCTGCCCAAGTTCGTCACCGTGGCGCAGGCGCGGCTCCTCATGGAAACTCCGCTGCGCGAACTGGAGCGCGAGCGCCAGACCCGCGAGACGCCCGTGGACCCCGTGCCGTTCCTACGCGACGCCGCCCTGCTGGAGACGATTTACTCCTGCGGCCTGCGCGTCAGCGAAGTCTGCGGCCTGTGCGGCGAAGACTTGGACCCGGTCGAGCGCCTCGTCCGCGTGCGCGGCAAGGGCCGGAAGGAACGGCAGGTGCCCATCGGCCAGCCCGCCGTGCATGCCATCGCGAACTACTGGCGGGCGCTGCCCCAGCCCCCGGCCCCCGGCGCCCCGGTCTTCCTCGCGGACGCCGAGTCCGGGCAGCCGCTGCGGCCCGCGCAAGTCCAGCACCGCCTCAAACGCTACCTTCTCGCCGCCGGCCTCGACACCCGAATCACGCCCCACATGCTTCGCCACAGCTTCGCCACGCACCTGCTCGACCACGGCGCGGACCTGCGCAGCGTGCAGGAACTCCTCGGCCACCGAAATCTGGTCACGACGCAGATTTACACCCACGTCACCACCGAGCGATTGAAACAAGCCTACGCCGCCGCGCACCCGCGCGCCGGCCTCCCACCATGAAACTCCCGCTGCAACTCGCCTTGCTCTTCGGCCTCCTCGCCACCGCCTGCACCACGACGCCGAAGATTGACTGGGACGCGCGCGTGGACAGCTACACCTTCGACGCCGCCGTGAAGGAACTTGGCCCGCCGGAGAAAAGCGCTGCCCTCACCGATGGCAGCCGCGTAGCCGACTGGCTCGTGGCGCGCGGTCGCAGCACCGCCACCTATCACTCCTTCCCCGACGGCCGCGTTTTCCGCACCGACGGCGTGCGCGACCCGGATCGGCTGCTGCGCCTCACCTTCGCCCCGGACGGCAAGCTCAGGAGCTGGCAGCGCGAGTGGCGGTGAATTCATCCCGCGCCGACGCCGTTTCTGCAAATTCCCCTTCCGTTCACCGTGCGCCTTTGCTCTAATGCCGCACGCGATGAAGGAAGAAAGTGTTGACCTTGGCATTTGGGACAAGCTCACCCGGGCGGTGCTGCTCCTCCTTGTCGTCGCCGTGGCCGGTGGCATCGTCTTCCTCTGCGTGCCGCTCATTCATCAGAACGAGCGCATGCGCCAGCGCAACCTTGAGCTCGAAACCCAGATCCAGCGCGAAGAAGACGCCGCCCGCCAGCTCAAGGCCGGCCTCGACGCGCAACGCTCCGACCCCAAAGCCGTCGAACGCCTCGCCCGCGAGAAACTCGGCTACGCCAAGCCCGGCGAAGTCGTCATCCGTTTCCAAGAACCGACCGCCCCCGTGCCCAGCAAGCCCTGAGCTGCCACGCGGGAGCGGTCGCTTCCGCAAGATTCTTCCCGGAGTTTAGCCTTAACCCGAATTCCGAGGTTGAGCCGCGAAAGGGCGCAAAGAGCACACAGGGCCGAGCCAAGCCTGGCTGAAACGAGGGCTATTTTTATCCGAGCGATTT
>JAYTIO010000035.1:0-4252 GCA_043731805.1 Pedosphaera sp.
TAAACCACTGCGACGTTCACCGGCAGACACCTGCTACGTCGAGTGAACGCCATTAGCAGGCATGGCTGAGGGCGGAGACCGCGCGCCGACAGCCGAGAATATTTCATGCGGACTAAGCAGCGGGTTTCGAGTCCAGGCGCTATCCCGTAGCCGACAATCATACCTGAAACAAGCATGTAGTCGCGGCTGGCAATTCTGCCGAGGACGCGGGTTCGATTCCCGCCGCCTCCACCACTTTTTGTTGGTGTATTAGTGAATTCGAGTTTGCGACGGAACAGATACGGAACAGATTGGCGCATGAAAACGCCTCGTTCCCGCCGCCCGTCGAGTTCGGATTCTACCCCCATCCACCCTCTCGGCTCCCGCCCGGTTTCCCTCAAACAAGGCTCCGTCGAGGTCGTCCTTTACCCGGCTTGGAACCGCATTTACCGGCGCGACCCCGTCACCGGGGAGAAGGTCCAAGTCAGCCAGCACCCGCAGTTCGTGCTCTCCTACTACGCGGGCGCAAAGCGCGTGCTCAAGAAGTTCTCGGCATTGGCAGTCGCCAAGGAGGCTGCCAACCGCGCCTTGGTGAGCCTCGCCAACGGTGAAACCGAGGCGCTCAAGCTCACGGGCCGCGACCAAAACATCTACCTCACAGCCTGCGAAGACCTCCGCCGCTGGAATCCCGACCTGCCCTTGGACACGGCCATCAAGGAATACGTCGCCGCCGCTAAGGAGCTTGGCACCCTCAAGGCCACGCTGGCCGACGCCGTGCGCGAATTCGTTGCACGCCACAAGACCATCCGCGAGTCCCGCCTCATTTCCGACCTCGTCACCGAATTCCTCGCCGTGAAGAAGAAGGCCGGCAAGTCCGAGCGCTACCTCGGCGACCTCGCCCGCCTGCGCAAGTTCGCCACCGCCTTCCAAATCCCCGTCCAGCAAATCACCGGCCCCATGTTGCAGTTGTTCTTCGACCATCTCGGCACGCCGCGCACCCAAGTCAACTACTGGCGACTCGTGCGCTCCCTGCTCCGCTTCGCCGTGCGCCGGAAATACGCCCCGCGCGACCTCCTCGAAGAAATGGAAGGCGTCGAACTTCCCGACCTCGCCCCGACGAAAACCGAGGTCTTCACCCCGGACGAACTCCGCGCGATGCTCGACCACACGCGCCCGATGCTCACCCCTTGGCTCGTCATCGCAGCCTTTGCCGGCCTGCGCTCTGCGGAAATCCTCCGGCTCGACTGGTCCGACGTGAACCTCGACCGCAAGCTCATCACCGTGGACGCCACCAAGGCCAAGACCGCTGCCCGCCGCGTCGTGCCGTTGTGCGACGCTGCCGTGGCGTGGCTCAAGCCCTACGCCAAGGCCGAGGGGCGGATCGCCTTCTACACCGAGGAAAATAAGTTCTGCCAGGCGGTGAAGGCCGATGTGAGCCACGCCCGCCGGGACGCCGGCCAACCGTCCGCGTTCCAGTGGCGGCGTAACGGCCTGCGCCACTCCTTCTGCTCCTATCGCCTCGCCCTGAACAAGAACGTCGCCGAAGTCAGCCTCGAAGCCGGCAACAGCCCCAACATGATTTTCAAGCACTACCGCGAACTCGTCGCCGAGGACGACGCTCGCCGTTGGTTCCAATGCTTTCCGTCCTCGCCCGCCACGAACATCATCCCGCTCGCCGACGCCGCGTGACATCCAAACTCCGCCTTGCAATGCCCGCGAATTCGTTTTAGTTGCTCTCCCGTGAACGTCACCTTGACCAGAGATTTGGAGCAATTCGTGTCCGCCAAGGTGCGCGTGGGCGGCTACACCAGCGCCGACGAGGTTGTGCGCGCCGCCCTGCGCGACTTCCGCGCCAAGGACGACCCCGCCGAAACCGACTCCCAGGAACTCGCCGAGCTGCTCCTCTGCGCCGTGCGCGGCCCGCACCGCGCCGTCACCCGCCAGGACTTCACCCAGCTCCGCCAGCGCGCCCGCCGCCCGCCCGCCCGCGCGTGAGCCTCCGGCTCCAACGCTCCGACTGGTTCTGGACCGACCTTGAGCGGCAGGTGGACTGGTATCGCGACGAGGCTGGTGAGGAGGTTGCCGACCGCTTCATCACCGCCGCCGAGTCCACCCTCGCAGCCCTCACCCGGCAACCGGGACTGGGCCGGCCCCGCTTCACCGACTGGCCGGAACTCGCCGGCATCCGCTCCTTCCGCGTGGAGCGGCCCTTTCACCGACTGCTCCTGTTCTACCGCCACGACTCCCGCACACTCTTTGCCGAACGCCTCGTCCACGGTTCCCGCGACCTCCCGCGCCGCCTGCGCGAGCCGCCCGGGTTGGACTGAACACTCCCTCTCAATGCGCCGCGCAGACGCGCAGTGGAGCGCAGTGAACTGCAAATTGGGGATTGAGTCGGGAGCCAAATTGACCAACGGTGCCAGCGATGAAAACTGCTCGGGCTTACCTAATCCACGCTGCCGCCCTTTCGATTTTGGGGTCGAGCCTGCTGCTTTCACCAGCGTTAGCTGCAACTCCCGGCACGGTGGTGGCGTGGGGATTCAACAACGCTGGTCAAACGACCGTTCCCGCCGGCTTGAGCGGGGTGACGGCCATTGCGGGCGGTGGTGGTCACACCGTGGCCTTGAAGAGCGATGGCACCGTGGTGGCTTGGGGGCGCAACATCGAAGGTCAAACGACAGTTCCCCCCGGCTTGAGCGGGGTTGCGACCATTGCGGCGGGTGTTCAACACACCGTGGCCTTGAAGAGCGACGGCACGGTGGTGGCGTGGGGAATGAACAACTCTGGTCAAACGACCGTTCCCGCCGGCTTGAGCGCGGTGACGGCCATTGCGGCGGGTGGTGATCACACTGTGGCCTTGAAGAGCGATGGCACGGTGGTGGCGTGGGGATACAGCCACTATGGTCAAACCACCGTTCCTGCCGGCTTGAGCGGGGTAACGGGCATTGCGGCGAATTATGGTCATACCGTGGCCTTGAAGAGCGATGGCACGGTGGTGGCATGGGGAGACAACGCCCAAGGTCAAACGACCATTCCCGCCGGCTTGAGCGGGGTGACGGCCATTGCGGCGGGTAATTCTCACACCGTGGCCTTGAAGAGCGATGCCACGGTGGTGGCGTGGGGATGGAACGGCGAAGGTCAAACGACCATTCCCGCCGGCTTGAGCGCGGTGACGGCCATCGCGGCGGGTTATGGTCACACCGTGGCCTTGAAGAGCAATGGCACGGTGGTGGCGTGGGGATGCAACGTCTACGGTCAAACGACCGTTCCCGCCGGCTTGAGTGGGGTGACGGCCATTGCGGGAGGCATTTTTCACACTGTGGCCTTGAAGAGCGATGCCACGGTGGTGGCATGGGGATACAACGGCAATGGTCAAACGGACGTTCCCGCCGGCTTGATCGGGGTGACGGCCATTGCGGGGGGAGGATATCACACCGTGGCCTTGTATCAGACAGTGGCTCCCAATATCACCGTGCAGCCCTTGTCTGCCGCGGTCAGTGTCGGCCAACTCGTTACTTTTACAGTGACAGCCGCAGGCTCGGGGCCGCTGGCTTACATGTGGCGCAAGGACGGCGCGGATTTAAGCACCGCCACCAATGCAGTCTTGACCTTGAGCAACGTGCAGACAAACCAAGCGGGCGCTTACGCTGTTGTCATAACCAATGCCGCCGGTAGCCTCACGAGCAGCGTAGCCACGCTTTCAGTAAGTCGGCTGGTTCAAAGCATCAACTTTGGCCCGCTGGCGAACAAGCGAGCCGATGACCCACCGTTCACATTGAGGGCAACAAACAGTAGCGGACTACCGGTCAACTTCAGTAGTAGAGACCCTGCCGTCGCCACACTCGGCGGCAACTCGGTGACGTTGGTTGGCGTGGGCAGCACCACAATCACGGCCAGCCATGAGGGGAATTCCACCTTTCTGCCAGCCGGTGTTAGTCGAACCCTGACGGTAAGTGGTGCCCCACCAGCCATTGCTGGCCAGCCCATGAATCGTTCCATCAACACAACTTCCAACACGGCTTTCTCCACCTCTGTGACGGGCACCGCTCCTCTGAACTACCAGTGGTTCGGCCTGACACCGTTGCTTACCGGCGCAACTGGCACCGCCAGTGTCGCTGGCGGCTTCGTATTTGATGCGCAGCTTGTCAGCGGCGGCACCGGCTACGTGCAAGCCCCCGCCGTGCGCCTCGTCGGCGGAGGTGGCAGCGGCGCAACCGCGACTGCCACGGTGAACAACGGAGCCGTCGTCGCCTTCACTGTCGTCAGCCCCGGC
>JAYTIO010000036.1:0-3737 GCA_043731805.1 Pedosphaera sp.
CGTGCGGATGGGCGAGCGGGTCTCGAACTTGCCGTGCGCGCCGTGGTAAATCTCCACGCTCGTGCCGTTGGCGACCTTCTGGAACGGGAACGGGATCGCCCGTAGCGTGGAGGAAAATTCCTCGTTCGAGAGGCCGGCGACGAGCAGGCGGTCCTCGAAGAACGCGAGGTCGGTGATGGATTCCTGACGTGGGTTGCTCTGCTTCTTGCCCTCGCCCTGCACGCCTTCGACCGGCGCGTCGGGCAGCTCGGCACGGGCGTGCTTCACCTTGTCGAGCGAGACGACTTCGAGGCTGCCATCGGCCTTAACGCGCACGAGCACCGGCGTCGCGCCCGCTCCGCGGCCGCGCGTGACGGCGAGGTAAGGCGTGTGCGAAACGGGATTCACCGCGAGGTCATCGAGGGTGATTTGGTCGGCGGCGGTGCCGAGCAGGGCGGCGATCTTCTGGTTGATGCCGTCCATCTTCACCGGCGTGGCGGCCCCGGCTTTGGTGTCCCCGGTGGCGATGGCGACGAGCGCGGCGGCCTTGGTGTCCGCGACGAACAGGATGCCGTCGGGGCCGAAGGTGATTGGCCCGGCGGACTTGAGGGCGACCTTACCTTCGGTCATGCCAGCGGCCCAGTTGGCGGCGGAGGCGGGGCCGGCCAGCAGGGCGAGACCGAGCGACGCAGCGAGGAGGGAGGAGTTTTTCATAGGTTACGGATGGAGACGCGGGCAAGCCGCGCGTGGGTGCAGTCAGATTACTGGCGAACTGAGGCGATGGGAACGCGTCCGAGGAAAGCGTTCAACACCTTTCTCCGAACGGCTGAAAACTGCGCGGGGCGTAGCCGACGAGGTGACAAGTCGCTGACTGACATGCCCAATTCGCCATTCCTCAATCTCAATTAGCTCGAGACTCCTCAGGTCGTTTCCTACCGGGGCGTGGTAGCGCCGCTCTGTGCGCGGCCTTGAGCTACGGAAGCAATCGGGTCACCCAACTGCGATCACACCGCTCCGTTGCTTAGCGTCATAGGGACTTGGGCGAACCGCTGGGGAACCAGCACCCGCAGGGCCTGCCGCTGCTACTCGTTATGTTTCCAAACGCATTTGATACGACTGCCGAATAGAGGCCGAACTGACTGCGACTAGCGTTGGTGAGCGTCAATGCACTGTCATTGGCTGCTGGCTCATGGCGGGCCGGGGTGAGGGGGAAGCGTCTGGTCGAACTCGCCGCCCATGTCACCGGGCTTCACGGGGGGCTTGGTATCAGGCAGCGTGGAGTGTCACTCTCATTAGTTCCCAGCTCCTGCCCGGTAAATCCCGTTTGCCGGCCCCCGCGTCTTTGTTACCGTCCGCCCTGCGCCATGAGCAACCCAGACACCGCCCCCACGCCGCCGCCGGCCCCCAGCGACTTCATCCGTGACCTCGTCGCGCAACACGTCGCGGAGGGCCGCTATCCGCGCATCCACACCCGCTTCCCGCCCGAGCCCAACGGCTACCTCCACATCGGCCACGCCAAGAGCATCTGCCTGAACTTCGGCATCGCCCGCGAGTTCGGCGGCGTGTGCAACCTCCGCATGGACGACACCAACCCGGCGAAGGAAGAAGTCGAGTATGTCGAGAGCATCCAAGCCGACGTGAACTGGCTCCTCGCCGGCTGGGCCGATGGCCAGCTCGGCCTGAAGCCCAAGGGCGCAACGCCGCCCCCCCAGACCATCAACGGCCACCCCGACTTCCACCTCGCGCCTGTGGCTGGCACCCCAGACCCTAGCGCCCAGACCCTAGAGCCCTTCTACGCCTCCGACTACTTCGGCCCCATCCACGCCTACGCAGTGCGCCTCATCGAGAAAGGCCTCGCCTTCGTCTGTGACCTTGCGCCGGAGCTGACCGACGAATACCGCCGCACCGGCCAACCCTCGCCCTACCGTGACCGCGCCATCGCCGAGAACCTCGACCTCTTCGCCCGCATGAAGGCCGGCGAGTTCCCCGACGGCACCCGCGTCCTGCGCGCGAAGATTGACGTGGCCGCGCCGAACATCTGGCTGCGCGACCCGCTCCTCTACCGCATCCGCCACGTCGAGCACCACCACACCGGCGCGACGTGGTGCATCTACCCGATGTATGACTTCGCGCACTGCCTGAGCGACTACCTCGAAGGCATCACCCACAGCATCTGCACGCTGGAGTTCGAGGTCCACCGCCCACTCTACGATTGGATTCTCGGTGCGCTCGATTTGCCCCGCGCCCTGCCGCACCAATACGAATTTGCCAAGCTCATCCCGAGCTACATGATTGTCTCCAAGCGCAAGCTCATCGCCCTCGTGAACGACGGCATCGTCACCGGCTGGGACGACCCGCGCCTGCCCACCATCAGCGGCATCCGGCGGCGCGGCGTCACGCCCGAGGCCCTGCGCGCCTTCGCCATCGGCGTGGGCGTGACCAAGTTCGTCAGTGTCACCGATATCGCCGTCTATGAGCACGCCATCCGTGAGGACTTGAACAAGCGCGCCCTCCGCCGCCTCGCCGTGCTGCGCCCCATCAAAGTCGTCATCACCAACTACCCCGCCGGCCAGACCGAGGAACTCGACGCCGTCAACAACCCCGAGGACGAGACCGCCGGCAAACGCAAAGTCCCCTTCACCCGCGAACTGTTCATCGAGCGCGACGACTTCGCCGAAGTCCCGCCGCCGAAGTTTTTCCGCCTGAAACCCGGTGGCGAAGTCCGCCTCAAATACGCCTACATCATCAAGTGCGACGCCTTGGTGAAGGACGCCGCCGGCAATGTGACCGAGTTGCATTGCACCGCCGACCTCGACAGCAAGACCGGCGGCGCGACTTCCGCGCGCAAGGTCAAGGGCACCCTCCACTGGGTCAGCGCCGCGCACGCCGTGGACGCCGTGGTGCGCCTCTACGACCGCCTCTTCACCGCCGCCGAGCCGGACGCCGAGGGCCGCGACTACAAGACCGTGCTGAACCCGAAGAGCCTCGAAGTCATCACCGCCAAGCTGGAGCCGTCCTTGAAAGAAGCCCGTGCGGAGCACCGCTACCAGTTCGAGCGCATCGGCTACTTCTGCTTGGACCAAGACAGCACGCCGGAGCAGCCCGTCTTCAACCGCACCCTCACGCTAAAGGATGCGTGGGTGAAGGAAACGCAGAAGGCGTAATCGGGGCGCGCCGCTTTTTCCGGGGGCGCACGGAAAACCTGGGGGGAACGCCACAGAATCCGGCGGGAGAGGCTCAAGAGTCGGCGGGGACGACCGAATTGTCAGCGGGAGGGGCTGCCGTCCCGGCGGGAAAGGCTCCGGTTTCTGCGGGGGTGGCTGCGGAGCTAGAGCGGCCTATCGCCAATGGCCGTGGTGACACCGATACCCACTGCCATCGCTGATCCAGACCGTGCTCACCCACACGACACCCGGACGCGGGGGATACATCCAGTGTCCGCCCACCCAGACCCATCGGCCGTGCCATTCCCATTCGCCGCCGACCCACATATAGCCCGGGCTGGGCGACACGTAGATGGTTTCCACCTGCGGAGGAGGCGGGGGTTGCATGACATAGGCGGGCTGCGCCTGGCCCTGCGATGCGCCCGCGCCGCTGGCGTTGATCATGAACTCAATCACCTTTTGGCTCACGCGCGAGTTGTTCAGGTCAATGATGTCCGCCGCGCTGAGGCGGTAGGCCGAATGCGTCGCGCGGATCTGGCTGATGATGACCTCGTCGCTGACGCCCGACTGCGCCATGGCCTTGATGTCGGCGAC
>JAYTIO010000037.1:0-3566 GCA_043731805.1 Pedosphaera sp.
CCTACGTCCGCAGCGGTGGTTGCTTGGCTGAAGGGTGGGGCTGCGGACGTGGGCGTCCGCGCTCCATGCGGTTCGCGTGTGTCGTTCGCGGCGAGTTGCTCGGCGAGTTTTCGGAAGGGGGCGGTGAGTTTCGCGCGGAGGCATTCGGCGCGGGGGAGGTTGAACTTCGGGTCGGGGACTTGCAGCGGTTCGAGCCAGCGCGGGCCGCGCCAGCCGTGGGCGAGGGCGAGGTTTTCCAGCCAATCAATGTCGGCGTCGTGGTCGTGGGTGAGGCCGGTTTTCAGCGCGCCGAAGAGGTCGTCGGGCTGCCAGCCGTAGGCGAGGGTGCGCAGGGCGAAGCGGGTCAGCTCGGCGAGCGGGTGGTGGGTGACGGGCTCGCGGCGGTCGAGGAAGAAGGGGATGCCGTAACGGGTGAAGACGCGGCGCAGCGGGACGTGGTGGTGGTCGAGGGTGCGGAGGATGACGGCGCAGTCGCGGTAACGGCCGCCGGCGCGGACGTGACGGAGGATTTCGCGGGCGGCGTGGGTCGCTTCGCTCTCGGGATTCGCGCAGAGGCGGAGGGAGAGGGGATGGGGGATGGGGTCTGTCGTCTGGGCCGGTGCGTCGTGGCTGGGTGTGGTGCTGCCCGAGATGCTCGCTGCGCTCGCCTCGCTGCGCTCGAGTTGGGGCTCGACGGAGTCTCGCCCTACCGGGCGGGAGGAGGATGGGGCGGTCCAGTTGGCTTCGAGGTGGGCGAGGGTTGCGCTGTCGCGGAAACGGCTGTGGGCGGGGGTGCGGGGGAGTTCTTCGACGGTGACTTCGCTGGTGGGCAGGGCTTTGACGCGCGTGTGGCAATCGCCGTAGGTGCGGCGGATGCCGGACCAGAGGGAGAGCCAACTCTTCGAGTCAGCGGCGTGCGGGTCGAGGCAGAAGGCGAGGGTGGCGGTGCGGCAGAACGGGAGGACGGCGCAGAGGAGGTCGAGTTCCTGCGGGGTCATTTCGGCGAAGCCGTCGAGCCAGAGACCGGCGATGGGGAATGGGGAATGGGGGATGGGGAATAGGGAATCGCGGAGCTGCTCGGTGACGTGGTCGAGGAGTTGGTCGGCGTCGCGGATTTCACTTTGTTCCAGCCACTCGTGGTAGGCGCGGAGGAGGTGGTGGAGGTCGTGGAGTTTGTCGCGCAGCGGGGCGTTCTCCGCGCAACGGGCGGCGAGGCGGGCGAGCTTGGCGGGGGTGAGTTGGTGTCGCTGGAATTCGCGGAGAAGCTGGCTGAGTTGGCGCGCGAAACCGGGGAGTCGGGCGGTGGCGCGAAAAACGCGGAGCGAGGCGTGTTCCCGGGCCAGCAGCGCGCGCAGGACCATCACGCGACCTTCGTCGTCGAGCAACTCGGGGACGGTGGCGAAGGTTTCGAGGAGCCAGTTTGCGAGTCGGTCGAAGGAGACGATTTGCAGGCGCGTGTAGCCGGCGAGCGCGGGGTCGTCGAGGAGCTGGCGCTCGAGCTGGAAGGTGGCTTGCTTCGGCGCGAGGAGGAGCAGGGGCGGGCCGTCGGGGGAGCGCTTCAGCTCGGCGCGGATGTCCGCGAGGCAGCGCCAAGTCTTGCCGCTGCCGGCGGGGCCGAGGAGGAAGTGGACGCGCACGCGGCGATGGTCGGGGGGGAAGTTGAAAGTTGAAAGTTGAAAGCTGAACGCGCCGTGGTGGCAGGGGTGGGCGCTTGGCAGGCTGGATACTTGTGGCGTTCGGATGGTTCCAAAGCGGCGCTGAAGCCGCCCCAGTCCAGACGCTGGCGCGACTTCGCCATACGTCGTCTGGTGACGACGCTCGCCCCACCTGCGTCCGCAAGCCGAAGGTTGCAGCGACGCGGAAGTTGCTTACCCTGCCGCCATGTCATCCACCGGCGTTCGTTCATGGGTTGTTGGCGCGTGCATGTTGTCCGTCGGGCTGGCGGGCGGGTATGTCGCGGGGCGGGGCGGGGCGGCGGCGATGGGAACGGTGCCCGGCAAGGCCGCCGTTTCCCCACCGGCCAACCCACCCATGTCGGCCAGCGCAAAGAAAGCGGCTCGGGAGGCGCGCGGCGCGGAGACGACACTCGCCAGCACCAGCAGCAACGCGCCGCGTTCGCTCGACGAAATCGTGGCGAAGCTGCGGCAGGCGATGAACGACCCACGCTCCATGCGGACGGGGCAGGAAATCTTCGAGGCTATGCAGCACCTCGCGCCTAGCGACATCCCGGCGGTGCTGGCGCAGCTCAAGGGCGGCAACGCACAACGCAATATCTACGGCGTGTTGATGGCGCTGATGCCGCGTTGGGCGGAGGCGGACCCGGCGGCGGCGCTGGCTTACGCGCAGGGGCTGACGCGCACGAACGAGCGGCAAATGGCGGTCAGCGCGGTGTTCAACGGCTGGGCGCGGCGCGATGTGGAGGGGGCGATTGCGGCGGCAACCCAGTTGAAGAACAGCGACGAGCAGCGCGCGGCGTGGGCGGCCATCTTGCCCGAGGTGGCGCAGCGCTCGCCGGAGCGCGCGCTGGAGCTGCACGCGAAGTTGCCCAAGGGCGAATCGCAATACGGCTACGGCAATTCGGTTTACGGCATCTTCAGCGCATGGGCGCAGACGGACCCAGCGGCGGCGGCGGCCCGGGCGATGCAACTTCCGGTGCGCGAGCGCGACCAGGCCATCAGCAGCATCGCGGCGCAGTGGGCGGCGAAGGATGTGCAAGGCGCACTGGCGTGGGTGCAGGGCTTGCCGGAGGGCCAGGCCAAGCGCAACGCGACGCGCACGGTGGTGGGGGAACTGGCCAGCCAAAACCCGCAGGCCGCCGCACAGTTCGCGCTGGGGCTCAAGGGCACGGCGCAGTCGGACGCGATGGCGGCGGTCGCGACGGCGTGGGGGCAGTCGGACCTGAACGGCGCGCTGGCGTGGGCGCAGGGTTTAGCGGACCCCAAGTCGCGCAACCATGCGATTCAATCGCTTGGCTCCGAGTGGGCGCGGCGCGACCCGCAGGCGGCGGTGGCTTACGTGAACGGCCTGCCGTCGGGCCAGTTGAAGAACAACCTGCTCCAGAACATCGCGTCGTCGTGGGCGAACACGGACTCGAAGGGCGCGCTGGAGTGGGTGCAGGCGTTGCCCGCCGGCCAGGCGCGGAACAACGCGTTGCAAAACGTCGTGCAGAGCATGAGCTACCGCGACCCGGCGGCGGCGGCGGCTTGGTTGGAGACGATGCCGGCGGGTAGCTCGCGGCAGATGCACTTGTTCGGCAGCATTGCCAGCCAGTGGTCGCAGCAAGACCCGGAGGCCGCAGCGGCGTGGGTGAAGGGATTGCCGCCGGGGCAAGGCCAACAGCAGGCGGCGAACAACATCATCTACCAGCTCGCAGAGTCGAACCCGGCAGCGGCGGCGGCGTTCGCACTGTCGCTGCCGGCCGGGAACTCGCAGCAGAACAACCTCGGCACCGTGGCGTCGCGCTGGGCGGCGAGCGATTTGAAGGGCGCAGTGGAGTGGGCGCAGCAGTTGCCCGAGGGCGGCTTGCGGGACAGCGCTTTGCGCAACGTGACGAGCACTTGGGCGCAGAACGACCCTGCGGCGGCGGC
>JAYTIO010000038.1:0-4302 GCA_043731805.1 Pedosphaera sp.
TGCTTTAACAAAGTTTCGGAAAAGAGGATGCGAGTGACGGTCGTAAGCGCCTGCGCCGTGGGTGAACCCAGCGCCACTTGATACGCCGTGAACGTCTCCCATTTCGCCGGTGCCGGGGCACGCTCTGTCCGAACCAGGGAATAATCGGCGAAGGAGTCGGTAACGATGGCCACGCGCTGGTCCGCCGTGGAAACCAACCTCATGCCCGGGAAGAGGCCAGCTACACGGCCCTGATTCAGGACGAACTCCCCCCTGGCCGCCGAAAGAATCTGCGCAGCCTGTCCCTTCACTCGGCGCGGAGTGAAACGAGCCTGCAAGTCCCGCATCAACTTTTCCACGCCGCGTTCCATCAATCCCTGAAACGCCTCCTGCCGACCGATACTCCCGGCGCTCTTGCCGTCCACATACTTGTGGAGTGTGCTGCTGTCGGTCGGATCCTCCTTGAATCGGACGAGCTTCTTGGGGTTGAAGTCGCGGGCGAGATAATGCCGGCCCTGCTCATCCCACTCCTCGCCAAGGAAGTAATCCGCGTCCGCATAGACCACCTGCCCGGAGACTGGCTCGACCAGTTGCAGCTCACCGCTCAGTCGAAGCCGCACCTCCGTGAGCTTGCGGCCGCCCTCCAGATCGGTGCCCCAGCGCACCGCCTCGGCGTGTCCGAGGCTCACCACCAGCACGAGCATCCCTTCGATCGGCGCGGAACCATCGCCCACTACCAGCCTCAACTTCTGGCTGTCCTTCAGCCGCTCCCGGATCTGTTTGCCGAGCTGGGCGAGAAACGAGTTTGGGGCGTTGGTCAGGCTGGCGAAGCTCAGATGGGGGTTGTCGGCCAGCGGCGTGGCATCCACATTCGCGACGAAGACCGGCGCCGGTTCCTCGGCGAACGCGGCCAGTCGCGGCACCACCAATGGCAACGCCACCAGGCACAGGAGGACAAGCCGTGCTGCCATAAAACTCAAGGCGTGCGCTTCTTGATGAAGGTGATGATCATCAGGGCACCTTGTTGTTTGCGCTTGTAGGTGTAGCCCACCGCTCCTTCCCAGCTCTTCAAGTTATCGTCCAAAAAATCATCAATGGCGTCACCAAACTCTGAGTTGGTGCCCTTAAAGATCACGTCCGCTTCCAGAAAGTCCTGGTCTTGGTTGCGGACCTCAGCTTGTTGAACTCTGGGAATCTTAGCCAACCCGCGCCGGATCTCCCGACCGACCTGTGGAGCGGGCAACCCTTCCACTTTCAACGGGATACGCCTGCCGTTGTTCACCATATCCTGCCACTTGCGGAGCGTCTGCGGGATCAACTCACGCACTTCTGGGAGCAGCTTTTTGCAGACGTTGATGATCGCCGTGTCGGGGTTGTCTGCGACCGAGGTTTGACTGGCCGTAACGGTTCCGAAAATGTCCGCCGTGTTGACGTCGAGAATTCTGAGCGTCGTCGTGCAGACGTAACGCTCCAGCACGCCGTCCGAGTCCTTGCCCAGGTGCTTCGAGGTGATCATTCCGATGACGATCAGTTCCGACGCGAGACCAAGTCGGCCGAACGCCTGCACGTCGAATTCCTTCTCCAGCGGGTCACGCACCTTCTCCATCAGAAGACTGGCCTCCGCCCACCGGCCGGGTTGAGTGGTGCGCAAGGCATTCATCGCCTGCTGCATATCCGTGGGCGTGATGCCCACCTCGGTGAATTCCCGCGTGAGCATGTTGTTGAGCGGCCCAGTAAGCTCACGGCGCACCTTCCCGTCCACCGTTTCGATCGCGATGACGCTGACCTTGGGATTGCCCACTTGCGATTGGAGCAAGCCGACCGCAACCGCCTCCGACTTGAGCTTGGACTGGGAGACGTGCGCTTCGATGACGACCTCGTATTCGTCCGCGCCCTTCACCCCTTGCGAGAGGATTTTGTATTGGCTGATAAACCCCTCGGCGCGGGAGAGAATCTGGCTCTCCAGCTTGGACGAGTTCTTCACGAGTTCCTGGGCCGTGATCCACTCCCCCAAACTCTCACGGATGGCGTTCTGCGCGGCCTCGGCCAGAGCCCGGGTCCGGGCCGCGTCCGCATTGCCAAAGTAAGCGTAGCGGCCCGTCGCCACCACGATGCGATCTCCGGAAGCGGACAGCGTGGTTCCCGATTTCACCGGCGCGGCTCCGCCGTCGGGGGCGTTGGTAGTTGGGGACGCAGTGGTTGCTGCGACGTTCCGGCCAGCCTTCCCGGGCACGTCGAGAATCTGGATCACGTAATGGCGCGGCTCGCCTTTCACCTTCCAAGACCCGGCCGACCGGACGCCACGGAGCACCCCTTCGACTTCCGACGTGGTCAGGGATCGAAAGGTCTCGGTCACGCTATCCACCTCATCCTTCGAGACGCTGGTGGTTTCGAGGAAGTCCCGGCTCGTGATCTTGCGGCCTTGGAGGAAGCCCAGCAGTTCCTTGCGCCCCTCCAGCGCCGCAATCTTCTCCGCCTCCAATCCTGCGGCAAACGAGCCGTCCCGTGCCACCGCCGCTTGCGTGCCCACCACACAGAGGCGGCCATTGAGCTTGGCAAAACGCACCGCGCCCGCCTGCAAGCTGGGGCTGGCTTTCAGCAGCGCCTCGACCTCCGGGTCGGCCCGGAGCGCCTCCATCTCGCCAGCGCGAACTTGCACCAATGCCCAGCCGATCAACACGATCCCGAGGAGGCCTCTGGCCACAAGTTGGCGCATGATGGTTGGGGGATGAGGTTAGCTCCGATGGCTATTCAAACTTCGCGTCGCTGAGGGTCACAGATGGCGGAAGTAATTTCGACGCCACTTCCTCAGCCCCCTTCTTGTTCTGCTCCGCCGTCGGTTGCTGGATTCCCGCCGCCGTGCCGAGTTTGGCCACCGCCGCCGTCATGTCGAAATTGTTCTTCAGGAACTTCGGCGTCTCCGTGACGATGCCCTGCATATCCTTCACGAGCACCGGGGCGTCCTTGATGTAGCCGGCGGCCTTCAAGCCATACTTGAGCTTGTTGGCCTGAACCGCGTCGGGCACGCCGGGGGCAACCGCCACAAGGGCCTGCGCTGTCGCAGCTGCATTCGCCGCCAGCAAATTGCTGGCGAGCAGGTCGCGCCACGCATTGCCCACAGCGGTTTTCTGCTGCTCGCTGAGGGTGCCAGAGGCGACTTCGCCGAGGGCTTTGGCCTGCTCTTGCGCCGACATGTTCGCAACCTTCACCTTCAACTGCTCGCCCAGATTCTTGATGACTTCATCCGTCTTCTGGTTGGCCGCCGTGATGAGGGTCTTCGTAGCACTGCCGTAGAAGAAAATCATTTCCACCCTGTCGGTGGGTGCCCCACCTACTTGAAAGGCGAGCTTGGGCGCAGCCAGTTCAGCGGCTTTTTTGCCCCCGAGCAGCTTGCCCACACCGAAGTCAGCGGCAGGCAACGTGAGGGTTAAAACGAGTGTGGCAACTGCAATGGTGAGGGTTTTGTTTGGATTCATAGGAAAGCGTTCCTTGTGCGTATTTCACACAAATACACCCGACCGCGCCGGCAGTGTCAAGTGTGCGTTTATCGCACATTATGCCGCCTGAATCCGAGCTGGGACGCAATTTGGTGGGGCACCGCATCCGCGAAGCCAGAATGCGGCAGAAGCCTCGCGTGACCCAGGAGGAGCTGGCCGCCCGCCTGGCGGTGCGCGGGGTTTTGATGGATCGTTCAGCCATCTCCCGCATCGAGGCCCAGCAGCGCTATCTCCGCGATTACGAGATCGTCGAGATCGCCAAATGCCTGAAGGTGGAGGTAGCCTGGCTATTCGGAAAGTGACGGAGCTTGGAGCTTCGTCCGGGCGGACCCACACCCGACGCATCCTGTCCTCACCGGGCATTCAAGGATGCAACTACGAGCCGACGATGGTCGCCCCTTCGCCACGGCCTGCTCCGCCCTCCTCCAGCAAGGCCTTGAGGTCCAGCGCCCGGGTGAACATCGCCAGCGTTCCATCTGCCGTGCGCGGCCAAGCGGCATTGGGACGATCCCAATACAGCTCGACGCCGTTCTGGTCCGGGTCGCGCAGGTAAAGCGCCTCGCTCACGCCGTGGTCGCTGGCACCGTCGAGCTCAATACCGGCCGCCATCAAACGGCGCAGGGCATCCGCGAGCGCGGCGCGGGTCGGATAGAGAATGGCCAGATGAAACAGGCCGGTCGTGCCAGCGGCTGGCGGTGAACCGCCCAGGCTCTCCCAAGTGTTGAGTCCGATGTGATGATGGTAACCACCGGCGGAAACAAACGCCGCGCCGGGACCGTGGCGCTGGGTCAGCGTGAAGCCCAGCACGCCGCAATAGAAGGCGAGC
>JAYTIO010000039.1:0-3462 GCA_043731805.1 Pedosphaera sp.
GAACGCACCGGGAGGTTTCGGATGCACGAACGCGGACTGCGTTTCTCCCTCTCCCGGAGGGAGACGGCCGGGGTGAGGGGGAAGCTGCCGTGCATCCAACGAGCGGCAGTTCCTGGAGTTTCAGCCAGCCTTGGCGTCATGCGGCGGCCCCGGGATGCTTCAACCACGCCTCGACTTCCCGCCGCGTCGGAATGCTCGCCTGCGCGCCGCGCCGCGTGACGGCGATGGCTGCCGCCGCGCAACCGAAGCGCGCCGCCTCACGCGGACCCGCGCCGTCCACGAGCCGCGTGACGAACGCGCCGATGAAGGTGTCCCCCGCGCCCACGGTGTCCACCGCGTTGACCTTGAAGCCCGGCACGTGGCCGGTGAACTCCGGCGTGTCCAGCCACACGCCGTTCGCGCCGAGCGTCACGAGCACGCGCGGGCAGGCGGAGCGCATCTTGATGGCGACGGCGGCCCCCGCAGCGCTCCCGGCGTCGCGCACCTCGGAGCCGCTGAGTTTGGCGGCCTCGTTCTCGTTCGGGATAATCCAGTCGCAGAGATGGAGCAACGCGTCGCCGACGGGGGCGAAGGGCGCGGGGTTCAGGATGGCCGGCACGCGCGCTTCACGGGCGAGGCGCAAGGCAGCCTCGACGGACAGCAACGGCGTCTCCAACTGCACGACCACGGCCTTCGACTTCGCGAAGAGGTCACGGTGCGCCTCCACGTCGGCGGGCGTGAGCGTGTCGTTGGCACCGTTGGCCACGACGATTTGGTTCTGCCCCGTGGCATCGAGGACAATCATCGCCGTGCCGCTGGCCACGTCCGCGCGCCGCGCGACCCCGCGCGTGCTCACGCCGGCTTCCATCAGGTTCGCCACCATCTCATCGCCGAACGCATCTTGTCCCACCGCACCGATGATGGCGGCGGGCATGCCCATGCGGGCGATGGCGTAAGCCTGGTTCGCGCCCTTGCCCCCGGGCGCGCGACGGAAGTTCTTCCCGAGTATCGCCTCGCCCGGTGCGGGGAAGCGCGGGGCCTCGATGAACAGGTCCATGTTGAAACTGCCGACGACGGTAATCACCGGCGGATGAAAGCAGGCCGACGCACGCAGGGCGAGGGGACTTTGCCTCCGTAGGGTTCGACAGAGTCGCACCCTACCGGGCCGGCGGGGCGGCGGGCGGGGCCACCCGTTTGAAACCCTTCGCCTCCTCGTGGTAGTGGACGCGCTTGTTCGTGAGCAACTCGCGGCCGGCCATGTCGAAATCAATCATCGTCGGCAGCCACGCGCCGGCTTCGACGCGCGTGCGCTCCAGCAGCAGCTCGAACTTCCGCAGCACGCCCACCACCCCGCCGATGAGCTGCACTTCCTCCGTCAGCCAGAACTTCATGCGCGCCAGCTCCCAGTCCTCCGCGTCCACCCAGACCTTGCCGGCGACCTTGTTCGCCACGCGGTCCGTCACCTTGTTGACGGGCAAATCCTTGCCCCGCGGCACAAACTCCACCACCCACGCGGGCCGGCCACGCACCGGTTCCTGCCCCGTCACCTGGAACGTATAGCGCGCCAGCATCTCGTCGGTGAACTGCCATTCCTTATCGCGCTTGGCGTGCTCGGGGCTGCTCGCGGGTTTCTTGCCGGCGCGCACCGCGGCCTCGCGCGCCTCCTCGGCCTTGCGCTCCTTGTCCGTCAGCGCGCCCCCGTCCTTCTGCACGGTCCGGGCGAACGGCGTCCCGTTGATGGGAAAGCATGCCTGTCGCGACTGCTTACGGCTCTCCAGCTTGCCCTTGGCGTCGAACTCCTCCAGCACGCGCTCCTTGAGGAAGGTGAACTGGCTGGTGGTCTTCTGCGTGCGCTCCCACTGCGAACGCGCGACGACGTTCGAGGCGAGCTGCGCAAAGGTCGGCGGGGCAGCGTTGGTCGCGGCGAAGGAGGAGTGCGCGGAGAGGAGAATGACCAAGGCCCAATGACCAAGGCCCAATGAATGTCCAAGGTGCGCAACTTGGCTCCCGCACCACGGCAGGTGAACCCCCTCTCTCTGCGACGCAGGAGCGGGGAGAGGGCTGGGGAGAGGGGAGCCTTGATCAGCCAGTGTGACGCCCCTCCTCTCCCCGGCCCTCTCCTCCATCCGATGGAGGAGAGGGAGCCGACTTCCGCCTTCGGAGGGTGCGGGTGTCCAGTGGTGCCCCCGACCAATGACCAACGCCCAAGGACCGCTTCCCGCGCCCGTCCGCCCATTCGTCCTTGGGCCTTGGTCATTCATTGGGAGGATTGGGAATTGGACATTGGTCATTGGACCTCCCGCTCACGGTCGGATGACGCGCACCCGATGCGTCTCGCTGTCGCCGATGAAG
Organism: Pedosphaera sp.; assembly: GCA_043731805.1. GTDB lineage: Bacteria > Verrucomicrobiota > Verrucomicrobiia > Limisphaerales > SXTU01 > SXTU01. The sequence continues at coordinate 2,332 of JAYTIO010000039.1, forward strand.
ATGCTCCCATCCCGGTCCACCCACAAGCCGTGCAGGCGCGCGAGCTGGCACTTGAGCGGGTCACCGTCCGGGCCGTCGCCCGGCTCGCCGGTGCCGGCGATGAGTTCCAGCGTCCCGCGCTTTACGTCCACCATGCGGACGCTGTGGCTCTCGGTGTCCGCGAGATAGACGTTGCCGTTGGGCGCGACGGCGATGCCCTTGGGACCGGAGAGCGTCGCGTCCTTGGCCGGGCCGCCGTGGCCGGTAAACCCCTTCTTCCCCGTGCCGGCAATGTGCTGAATCTTCCCGGCCTGGAGGTCGAACTTGAAGACCTGATTCCCCTCGCGTGTGGCGAGCCAGAGGTTGCCCGCCGCGTCGAAGTCCAACGAGCGCGGGCCATTCAGCGGCGTGCCGGCGATGGGCGAGCCATCCGGCGTCGGCCCGGCCTTGCCGGTGCCCGCGAACGTGCTGATGACGCCGCTCTTCATCGCGACCTTGCGGAGCACATGGTTACCGATGTCGCAGATGAAGAGGTCTCCCGCCGGATCAAACTGAAGGCTGTGCGGCTGCTTGAAGGTCGCGGCCTTCGCCGGGCCGCCGTCACCTGCGTAACCCGCCTTGCCCGTGCCCGCGAAGGTCGTGATGACGCCCGTCTTCAAGTCCACCTTGCGCACCGCGTTGTTCCCCATGTCCACGATGTAGAGGTCGCCCGCTTGATCGAAACGGATCTCGTGCGGGAGGTTGAACGTGGCTTGCAGCGCGGGGCCACCGTCGCCGGTGTAACCCTTCTGGCCGTTGCCCGCGACCGTGTGAAGCTTCCCGTCCGCCGTGACCTTGCGCACGCGCTGGCCGGTGTATTCGCAGAACCAAAGGTTGCCGTCCGGCCCGCGCACGACGCCGAAGGGATTGTCGAGCTGCGCCTGCGTGGCGGGGCCGCCATCGCCGGCAGAACCCTTCGTGCCGGTGCCGGCGAAGGTCGAGACAGTGGCGGCTTGAAGGGAGGAAGAAACTACTGACAAGGTCAGCGCGAACAGGCCGAGGAGGCGGAGCGGGGTCGTCATGTTGCAGCGAGCGTAGCATAGCCGGGCGCGGAACCAAGCGGCGAGGAGCGCGGACGCCCACGGCCGCAGCCCGTGGTTGGCTGTCGGCACT
>JAYTIO010000040.1:0-2599 GCA_043731805.1 Pedosphaera sp.
GTGAAGCCAGCCGTGAGCGGGTGCGGCGCGCTGAAGCCGATTTCGTAGTGCTGCTGCGAAGCGACGGCCTGCTGAAAACCAAAGAGTTCCTCCAAGCCGCCGCCGAGCACGTTCGCCGCAATCAGCGTCCCGCCTGTCCGGGGATGCGCCGCCAGCGCGCGCAGCTCCGGGGCCGTCCGCACCGCGCCGGACAAGCGCGGATACGCGAACACGACGCGGTGCGTGAGCGCCTGCGCGGTGTTCGTCGTGAGGAGGAACGGCACGCCGATGCTGCGCAGCCCGTGCGCGAGGCCGAGCCATGCGGAGTCGGGGTCGGTGAGCAGAACGGCGAGGCGGTTGGTGCCGCCGGGGCTGTAACGCCGCCAGTCGGTGGACACGGGCGGGAGGATTTGGGAAAGGTTCGTCGGTCCCACCACGCCGGGGAAGCGGTGCAGCTCGACGGCGGGCGGAGGCGCGGGGGCCGCGGCTCGCTGCGCTGCGGGCGGAGGGGTGGGCGCGGGAGACGGCGGCTCCACTGACTTGAACGCCTGCCTGGCCACCCACCCGAGCAGCGCCAGCGCGAGCACCCCGGCGACGGGGAAGTAAAACCAGTTCCGTTTCACGCGAGGGCGGACGGAGTTGGCGGAGCGGTTTCAGGCACGCGGAGTTTGGTAGCACAGCGAGGCGGGAAACGTCGAGCGCACGGACGGGCTGGCCGGCCAGTTTCGCCATTGAACTCCGCGCCGGCACCCGCCACTGTTTCCCCCCAACAGCCGTGAGCCTCGCCACTACCAGCGTGAATCCTCCCGCCGCCCTCACCGAGGGCCAGCGCGCCGCGCTCCTGACCCTGCTCACGGACGAGGACCCCGCCATCTACCAAGTCATCCGCGCGAAGATCATCGAACAGGGCCAGCCGGCGCGCGACTGGCTGCGGGCGCACACGTTGAGCAGCGACCCGGTGCTGCGCCGGCGGGCGCAGGAGATCGTGGACTACTTCGAGCGCGGCGCGGCGGACAACCGCTTCCTCGCGTTCTGCCTGAGCCGCGGCGAGGACATGGATTTGGAGCAAGCCATCTGGCTGCTCTGCCAGACGCAATTTCCGAACGTCAACGCGCTCGCCTACTCCGCCCTCTTCGACAGCTACGCGGCGGACCTGCGGGTGCGGGTGGACTTCGGCGCGCCGCTGGACCGCATCATCGGCACCATCAACTACTACCTCTTCACCGACCTCGGCTTCGCGGGCAACGAAGGCAGCTACTACGACCCCGACAACAGCTACCTCAACCGCGTCCTGGACCGGCGCACCGGCAACCCCGTGAGCCTGAGCGTCGTGTATCTGGCCATCGCCCGCCGGCTGCAACTGCCCATCACGGGCATCGGCATGCCGGGGCACTTCATCTGCCGGCTCCAGACCCCGCGCGGCGAGGTTTACATTGATGCCTTTCGCAAGGGCAAGCTGATGACCAAGGGGGATTGCATCAAGTTCCTCATCAACTCCGGCCACGACTTCCACGACGGCTTCCTCGCGCCCGTCACGCCGCGCCGCATCCTGCTGCGCATCTGCTCGAACCTCCACGGCATCTACAGCCACCTCGGCCTGGCGGAGGAGATCACCCGCTTCCAGCGCTACCTCGTGGCGCTCTCGAAGTAGGCGGCCCGCCCGCGCCTGAGTTTGCCGGCGCGGTTCAGAGTGCTTTCCCCGCCCCCGCCGCCGGCTGCTTCCACACGTAGCGGAACATCAGGGTGCGGGCGGCGGCGGTGAGGGGAATGGCCAGCAGACCGCCGAGGATGCCGCCGAGCAGCTTGGCCCCGACCATCACGCAGATGATGATGGTCAGCGGATGGAGCCCGACGCGGTTGCCGAGAATGCGCGGCGAGTAAACCAGGCCTTCGGCGGCCTGCACAAAGAGGAAGATGCCAGCAACGGCGAGGAAGTGATTCACGTCGCCGTATTGCACGGCGGCCAGGATCAGGGCGAGCACGCAGGTGATGATGGCCCCGATGTAGGGCAGGATGCAGATGATGGCCGCGACCGCGCCCAGCAGCACGGCGTAGTCAATGCCGCAGAGGAGCAAGCCCAGCCCGAGCAAGGTGCCGGAACAGATGGAGACAAGGATTTGCCCACGGAAGAAGACGATGATGCAGTCGTTGATGGAGGACAGGACGAAGACGAGTTCCTCCTTGGCCTTCGACTCGCGGAGGGGCACGTAGTCGGTCCAAGTGCTTTGGATGCCGGTCTTTTCCAGGAGGAAGTAGAAGATGTAAACGGGCACGAGCGCGAGGCCGACGGCGTAGCTCATGACGAGGGCGAAGCTGCCGAGATGCGCCAGCAGCCAGTCCGAGATGAAGGGCACGGTGTCCTTGAGGGCCTGCTGCACTTTCGCGCCCACCTCCTGGTCCCAGGCGAGCTTGGCCTTCTGGCCCAGCACCGAGTCGGCGAGCCAGTTGCTGAAGCGCTCGCGGAATTTGTCGGAATACTCGGGCAGGTTATTGGCGAGCTTGTTGGTCTGCACGACCAGCTCCGGGACCACCGTGCCCAGCATGATCAACACGAGTGCGACGCCGATGAAGAAGACCAAGAGGATGGCGCGGACGCGGGGAATCCCAAGCCGCTGCTCGA
>JAYTIO010000041.1:0-6226 GCA_043731805.1 Pedosphaera sp.
ATGTCCGGCTGGGTGGACCGCAGCTACAGCCTGCACGAGCTGCGCCGCACGCTGGAGGCGCGCGAGGCGTTGCTGCCGGCGCTGAAGAAATTTCCGCAGGCCAGTTTGATCCCCTACAACCTCGCCTGCTACGACTGCCAGCTCGGCAATCCCGTGGAGGCGCACCAGTGGCTCCGCAAGGCCATCGCGCGCGGGGAGAAGGGTGAGATCAAGGACCTCGCCCTGAACGACCCTGACCTCGCGGCGCTGCGGGAGGAGATTAAGAAGTTGTGAGGCTCACGGTCGCCTTCCGTCGCGTATGAGCGCGCGTTTCACGCCGGTAGGCTGCCTGTTCCTCAGCATCGTGGCGCTGCTCTACGTCGCGTCCATCACGTCGCAATCCGGCCTGCTGCTCGTGCCGGCGGGCGTGCTCCTAGGCTGCTTCCTGGTGAACCTCCTCTCCGCGTGGCGCGCGCTGCGCCGTCTGGAACTCCTTGCACCAGGTTCAGTCCACGTGGTCGAAAGTCAGCGGCTCAACCAGCCCTGGCAGGTGCGCAACGGGAACCAATCCGCCGTCGCGCTGGTCACGGCGGAATCAGCGGCGGGCTGCCTGTTCAAGCTGCCGCAACTCGCGGCGGGCGTGACCACGAGTGTTGTTCCCGAACTGCAGTTCCCCCGGCGAGGCGTCTTCGCGCTCGACCAGATGCGGCTGGCCACGGCGTTTCCGTTTGGCCTCGTGCGCGTCGTGCGGCGGCTTGCGCTCGTAGGCGAAGTCGTGGTGCATCCGGCGGTTTATCCCTTGGCGGCACCGCGCGCGGCAGGCTTCGACGCGATGGTGGGTGGAAAATTTCGCGGGCAGCGGCAGACCGGCGCGGGCGACCAGTTCAGCGGCGTGCGTCCGCATCAGGCGGGCGATTCACTGCGGCAAATCCACTGGGCCAGCAGCGCGAAGGGCCTGGGCCTGATGGTGAAGGTCTTCGATGAAGAGCTGTCCGGCCGCGTGGCCGTCGTGCTCGACTGCGGCTCGTCCGGCGATGCGCAGGTCTTCGACGCCGCCGTGCGTGCCGCTGGCTCGCTGGTCTTCGCCGCGCTGGACGCCGGGCATCACGTCGAGTGGCTGGACCTCGCGACGCTGGAGCCGGACTTGATTCCGCCCTTTGCGGACGGCCACGAAATCCTCGACCGCCTCGCGCGCCTGCCCGCCGAGCCGCAGTGCTTGTCGGCGCAACGCCTGAGTGGCGCGCTGGAGCGGCTCTCCGCGAAGAGCGCCGTGCATCTGGTGCTCACGCAAGCCACCGCCGCCGCCGGAGACGCGGTGGCGAGCCTCCGCCAGCGCGGCCGCCGCGTGAGCGTGTATCTGCCGGCGGGAACGCCGACCCAGGAAGACTTCAGCGGCGCGGGGGTCTGGCGGTATCGGGAGCACAGCCTAGAGGAAGTCGCGTGAGTCAATTGCAACAAGTGATACCAGGCCCAGCCGCAGGCTGGATGAGGGGTGGGGCCGCCACCGCCGACGCACGTAACCCGTCACCCCAGCCCTCTCCCCTCCGCCGAGGAAGGGAGAGAATCCACGGCCCGGAGCCCGCGCATTGGGACCATGAACCCGGAGCGCGACCGGGCCCCGGTCGCAGCGCATACGCTGGCGAGGCCATGTTCGGAAGCTCCCAGAGCATTCGTGTTTACGGAGCTACTGCGGGCTGGGACCGCCCGCGCGCCGGGTTCATGGAGCGGGAGCCAGCGCGCGACGTGGCCCCCTCGCACCAGCAATGAAATCCGCCCGCCACCAGTTCATCCTGCTGGGCCTGATTTGCCAGGGCTTGTCGTGGGACGGCGTGGTGATGCCGCTGTTGAACACGCTGCTGTGGGCAGCCTGCCTCACCTTGCCGCGCCGGCCCGTGCCGCTGGGGCAGAAGGCGGACATGACGGCCATCGTGCTCGGCGGCGTGCTGGCGTGGCAGCTCGCGCCGGTATTCGGCGTGAGCGCGCACTTCGCAGTGGGCCACGGGCTGGCGCTGTTGCAACTGCTGCGGCTGCTGCGCCCGCTCGACCGGCGGGAGAAGCTCTTCTCGCTCATCGTCGCCAGCGGTCATCTCGCCGTCGCCTGCACGGTCATCCTCGACTACCGCTTCATCCTCATTCTCCTCGCGACGCTCGTGCTGCTGCCGAAGGCACTGCTGGAACTGGAGGTTGAGAACTTCGCCGGGGCACCGGGCGCACCGCTGAAGTTGCCACGCCTCGGCTTCCTCGCAGCCACGGGCATCCTCGCCGTGATGGTCGCGGTGTTCGTGCTCGTGCCGCGCGGGTTCCTCGGCACCCCGCTGGCAGCGCGGTTGCCCGGCGGTGCTCCGGGCGGCGCGCTGGACTCCGTGCTCGACCCGTCGCGCGGCGGGGCGGCGAACTCGAGCAAGCTAGTGCTGCAAGTCGAGGCGGCGGAAGTCGGCTACCTGCGGATGCTGGCGCTGACGGAGTTCGCGGGCGGCGAGTGGAAGGTGGACGCCGGCCAATCCTGGCAGCCGCTGGCGAACACCTCGCCGTCCTGGCTCGCGGGCCATCGCTACCGCCGCGTGCGCGTGAAGGATGTCGCCGCGCTGAACCGCGTGCTGCCGACGGATGGCCATCCGGCGCGCGTGGCGGGCCGCTTCTTCCGCGCGCCGGGCCGCAACGCGCAGGGCATCGTCGTCTGCGAGGCGATGTGGAACTCCGGCAACAATGTTTACGAATATTGGGTCAACCCGCGCCCGCCCGCCGAGCCGCTGCGCGCCTGGCAGCGCAACCATCTGCTCGCCCACCCCGCGCCCTCGCCCGCACTGCGCGCGTGGCTGGACACCGTGCTCGCGGGCGCAAGCGAACCGCACGCGCAGGCGCGGCGGCTGGAGGCGCACCTGCGTGACACTTTCAAGTATGAGCTGGGCGCGCCGGAGTTGAGCCGGCTCAACGCGCTCGAAGAGTTTCTCCTGAAGGAGCGGCGCGGTCACTGCGAGCGCTTCGCCTCCGCGTTGGCATTGCTACTGCGGATGCAGGGCGTGCCGGCGCGCGTGGTGGTGGGCTTCGTGCCGGGGGAGCGCAACTGGCTCTCCGGCTGGCGCGATGTGCGGCTGCGCGACGCGCACGCGTGGGTGGAGGCGCACTTCGCGGAGCGCGGCTGGGTGCAATTCGACGCCACGCCGCGCGCCACCCTGCCGCCGCCGGGCTGGGAACCCGCCGAGTTGCTCGATGCGTTGGATGTCATTTGGTATCTGAACATCGTCAATTTCGACGCGGCAGCGCAGCACAGTTTCTTCCAGGTCTCCACGCAAGGTCTCGGGACGGCGGTCGAGCAAGCGCGACGGTTTGGGCCAATGCTGCTGGGCCTGGGCGCGCTGGTGACGTTGGGCCGGTGGATGAAACGCCGGTGGCCGACGCGGCGCAATCGCACGGTTTCCCCCAGCGCCGCCGCCGCTTCCGCGCAGTTCGCCAGCGACGCGTATGGGCGGATGCAGCGGCTGCTGGCGCGACGTGGCCACACGCGGCGCGCGCACGAGACGCCGCGTGAGTTTCTCGCATCGCTGCACGGCGAGCCGGTGGGGGTCTTCGCGTTGGCGGAGCGCGTGACCGCCGCCTTCTGCGCCACGCGCTATGGGGAACGGGTCTTGTCCGCCGGGGAGCAACGCGAGCTGGAAGGCGCGCTGGAGCGATTGGCGGCGGTGGAAGTCACGTGAGCGATGGCGGGCCGCAAGGCTTTGGAGTGCGGCGGCAGAGCGCAGCGGCGACGCCGCTTTCGGACCGCGACCCGGGTGCGGAGAGGCCGCACTCCTCTGGGAAATCCCCTGCGGCCTAGATACGTCCGGGCCGTGGCGGCAGCTACGCGCCGAGGACGTGGCGCTTGAGGATGTTGTAAACGTCGGTGGAGTCGAGCTGGTGCGCGGGGAGGAGCTCGTGGCGGCCGGTGATGAGGATGGGCCAGTCGGCGGGGTTTTCGGGGCGGCAGCCGTGGGAGCCTTTCACGAGTGAGGCGTCGAGCGGGATGACGTCCATCAACATGCGGAAGCCGAGTTTCTTCTTCAGCAGCTTGCCGGCGACTTTGAGTTTCGGCGAGCGCAGCTTCGGGTCGAGGAAGAGTTCCACCGGGTCGTAGCCGGGCTTGCGGTGGATGTCCACGCAGCGGGCGAAGTCGGGGGCGCGCGCGTCGTCGAGCCAGTAGTAGTAGGTGAACCAGGCGTTTTCCTTGGCGACGGCGAGGAGGTCGCCGGCGCGCGGGTGGTGGATGCCGGCGGCGACCATCTCGCGCACGCCCATGACTTGCGCGACGCCGGGGGTGAACTCGACGGCGGTGCGGACTTGGCTCAGGAGTGCCGAGTCGTTGACGTAGATGTGGGCGACTTGGTGGTCGGCGACGGCGAAGACCTTGCTCGCGCCGGCGTCGAGGAGTTCGAGGCCGAGTTCTTCCTTCACGGTGAGCCAGCCTTTGTCGCGGAAGAGGCGGTTGAGGTGGATGGCCTGGTCCACGGGGGTGATGCCGTATTCGGAGAGGAGGACGACTTGGACGCCGCGCTTCTCGAAGAAGAGAATCAGCTCGTGAACGAGGTCGTCCACGAGCCGCAGGTCGTGGGTGATGGCGGGATGCTGGGGGCCGAGGCGTTGGAGGTTGTAGTCGAGGTGCGGGAGATAAACGAGGTTCAGCGTGGGCTTGAACTTCAGCTCAATCCACTTGGCCGACTCGCCAATCCAGCGCGAGGCGCAGTCCGGTCCGCCGGCGGGCGAGGGCACGCCCGCGCTCGGCCCCCAGAAGCCGGGGAAGGGGAACTCGCCGAGGTCGTGCTTGATGTTGGCGCGGATGGAGTAGGGCCAGGTGTAAACGTCGAAGACCTTGCGCCCGTCGGCCGGATACATGGGGCGCGGCGTGATGGTGTAGTCCGCCGAGGAATACATATTGAACCACCAGAAGAGTTTGGCGCAGGTGAAGGTGTGGTCGCGCGCGCGGAGTTCGTCCCAGAGTTTGCGGCCGTGGACGAGGTGGTTGGATTGCTTCCAGAACTGCACCTCGGCCAGCTCGCGGTGATACCAGCCGTTGGCGACGACGCCGTGCTGGGCGGGCTTGGTGCCGGTGAGGTAGTTCGACTGCGCGGTGGTGGTGAGGGCGGGGAAGGCGGGCTCGAGCCGGACCATCGCGCCGCGCTTGCGGAAGGCGGTGATGTGCGGGGTGCGCTCGCCGATGAGAGCATCGGTGAGGCCGACGATGTTGAGGACCACGGTGCGGTGCATGATTAGCGAGCTTCCTCTAGCAGACGGAAGTAATCTTCCCGCGTCAGGCTGGCGGTTTTGAGGTTGTTGCGGATGATGAACACGGGAACTTCGCTGTAAGCGGGATTTACCACGGGGCGGGCGACGCCGGGCTTCACATACGAACGGTGGCTGCCTTCCTGTCGGGCAAAGCAGAATCCCGCCGCCAGAAACACCCGCTCCAGCGTCCGCCAGTCTATGGGGGTGAACTTCGGCATGGACCGCTCAGGCGGCCAGCGCCGCCGTATGCCGCTCCACCGCCACCCAGTCGGGGCTGTGCCAGTGGCCACCGGCGCGTTCGTAGCCGGCGTCCTCCAGCACTTCATCCAACGTGCCGTGGTCGGCGGCAGTCTTCAGAAAGAGGTTCACGGCTTCATCCAAAGCCTGGCGGGCGGCAGGGGCCGTCGGCCCGGAACTGGCGAGGTCCAGCGGCATCGCGTGCGCGACGAATTGCACCCCCTCGCGCCAAATCTGAACGCTGAACTGGATTTCCATGACGGGAAGCTGCCTGCCCAAGTGCCCGAATTGAAGTCGAATCTCCGTTCACCCCGCCACCGCGACGATTTTCCGTGACCGCGCCGCGTGCCGCTCCTGCAAGCGCTGCATGGACTCGACCACTTTCGGCAGGCTCATCTCATGCACTTCGATGCCCTCACCGATGGCGCGCAGCAGCGTGATGGTCAGCTCGCCGCCGAGGTGTTCGCGGAACTCGGTGAGGCCGGCGAGCACCATCAAGTTGCCGTCCGAGTCGGTGTGGAGCAACTCGGAGGCGAACAGGTCGAAGCCCAGTTGCTCCAGGAGCACGAGCACGCGTTCGGCGCTCGCGGCGTCGAGCAGGCCGACTTTCTTCGCGTAGAGCACGTCCAGCGCGATGCCGATGGCGACGGCCTCACCGTGGCGGAGTCTGTATTCGGAGAGCTGCTCCAGCTTGTGCGCCGCCCAGTGGCCGAAGTCCAGCGGGCGCGCGCTGCCGAACTCGAAGGCGTCGCCG
>JAYTIO010000042.1:0-1561 GCA_043731805.1 Pedosphaera sp.
AACGAGGAGGAGAACAGGCACGCGTCGTCTGACGGTGACCGTGAATCGGCGCTTCAGGATTTGGCCGGGCAACAACACAAGTTGGCTCTGGCGCGAGACTACGGGGGCGAGAGGTGAATGCAATGGGGGAGGAAGAGGAAGTGAAGAGTAGAAGAGGGGCAGCGCGGAGCTGTGCGAGCGGGTCCGAAGCTACCGCACACTTCAACGCTTCAACCCTTCACCTCCCGCCACTCCAACGGATGAAACCGCCACTTCGCCGGGGCCCTCGCCTCCGCATCCAGCTCCACCGTCCACCACCCGCCATCCTTCAGTAGTTGGATACCCGTGAGCGAGGGACAGAGGCGCACGTTGAACGCCCGCCACGCCGCCGCCCGATGCAACGCCGTGCTCATGCGCGCCACGCTCACGCCGCACCAGCGGATAGGCGGCATCCCGGCCAGCAGGCGGCTCTTACGCAGGAGAAGTTGCGAGTGCAAGTGGCCGATGACCGTCGCCTCGATCTGCAAGAGCCGCGCGCTGACCTCTGGCAGCTCGGCGAGGAAAGGCAGGGCCGTCGGGTCGTGGCAGAAGAGCAGGACGCGCTGGTCCGGTTGCAGCCTGGCGAACGCGGCGCGCACCGCCGCCAAGTGCTCCGCGCGCAGCGCCTCCCACGCCGCGTGTTCGCCAGTGGGCGCCTCACTCAGCAGCACCGGCAGCGCGAGCAGCGTGGAAGTCACGCCCATAAACACATAGCGGCCCCAGGTGAACTGCCAGAACGGCCGCAGCCCCAGCTCTCCGACCGTGCGCGGCCAACTCGCCAGCCGCAGCCCGCCGAGGCCACCGACCAAGCTCACCTTGCCCAGCTCGTGGTCGCCGATGGTGGCATGCAGTCGGTCGCCGAAACGGGCGCGCAACTTCACGAGACACTCCTGCGCGCTGGCGAAGGCCGCATCATCCGCCATGCCGATGAAGGCCGAGTCCGCGCTGTAATCCCCGTTGGCGATGACGAAGTCCGCCGGGCCGCTGCGTTGGAGGAAGGCGTCGAGGAACCGCCCGTTGCCCAGCGGATCGCGCAGCCAGTAGTAACTGCGGTAGAAGCCGATCAACTGCCGCACCGCCCAGTTCGGCGCGCACGCCAGCTCGTAGCCGCGCCGCGCCTGCTCGGCCGCCCCCGCGTAGTGCGGATCGCTGACGATGAGGACGGTGGCCGGGCCGGACATGGCGCAAGTGTGACGGCGGATTTCGCGGCGAGGCAATTATGGAGTGCGGCGGCGGGTCAAGCTGCGATCAAGCGCACTCCCTACCCGTGGCGCTCGCCCTACCTCTGAACCGCGTGGCGCAGCCGTCCCGGCTGCGGGTTCACGCGGCGTCCCGCCGCGCGCACTCAACTTAACCCGAACTCCGCAATGGATTAGCCGCGCAAGGGCGCAAAGAGCGCAAAGTAAAGCTTCTGGCAGGAATACTGGCCGGGGAAAAATTATCTCGACCCCAATCATTTTCACCTCGGCTCCTCTGGGTTCTTTGCGCCCTTTCGCGGCAAAACTTCGGGATTTGGCCTGGCCGGCCACTCATATTGGAGCAA
>JAYTIO010000043.1:0-2495 GCA_043731805.1 Pedosphaera sp.
TCGTGGCACTCTTGGCAGTGCTTCTGGAGGAAAGTCTTTGTGCCCGAGGGCAGCGGGGCGGACGCAACGACATGGGCACCCGCCAGCAAGAGCAAGGCGACCCCGACCAATCGCCCAGCCCCACGGCAACGGCCCAGAGAGTCTGGCTTCAATAACCAACGCATGAGGCCACTATGCCAAAGCTAGGCACCGGAGGACGATGGGAAATCTTGAGGCGGGGCGGGGAAAGTGTTCAGTAGTCAGTGTTATTGAGGCTCGTGCAACGGAGTGACAGCCGATGGGCGCGAGCGGAGCGCGGCGTTCACGCCGCTTCAACGTGCGCACGAACAGCGGGCTGGGCCTTCGCTGCGCCTCAGCTCGCTTGACGCGAAAGCGGGCTGAAGCCCGCGCCCCGTCACTCGATTGCACGAGCCTCAATAAGTTGGGCAATCGTCCACTGCGCCCCTCTGAACACTGAAGACTGGTTATTTTCCCCTCAGTTCAGCCCCGCCTTCAACAGCAACCCGGCCGGCACCTCCGGTTCGCCCACGGACAACAGCCGGTCGGCCATATCGTTGAGGGCGAGCCGAGTTTCGTGGAATCGCTCGGACAGCGTGGCAAACACGTCGTCCAGTTTATACTTCCGCGCCAGCCGGTGGTCGCTGGCTGCGCGGAAGCTCGCCTGGCCGAGCGATTCGTAATAGCCGAGGTCTGGGAAGCCCTTCCGCTCCGCGCGCGCGCGGATGCGGCCGGGGAAGATGCCGGACAGAAAGAGCGAGTGGTTGCCCATGTGCGCACGGATGAGAAAGCGCGTGGGGTCGTCCGCCGTCTGGAGCGCCGCGAGCATCTCGAAGAAGTAATCCAACGCCGCCGGCTGGCCGGGCACGCGCAGCCGGGTCCGCTCCGTCTCCGAAAACTCCGTGAGCACCTCCGCCACGTAGTCCGTCACCGCACGGTCCGTGATGCCCGTGCGCCGCAGGACTTGCCGCACCAGCACGTAAAAGTAGAGCCGCGCCGACACCCGCAGGCAGCCGCGATGCTCCAGCAGCGCGCGGAACAACCGCTCGTCGTCGAGAATCAGGTCGCGCGTGTCCTCGTCGGCCAGCAGGCGCGTGAGGCAGTCGGAGTCGCCCGCCGCGCGACCGAGCGTGAGGATGATGAAGTCAATGTCCTCGGCGGTGAACTGGACCCGGCAGTTGGGTTGGATGACGAGCATGGCGGTCAGTTGTGCTATCGGCGGAACGGCCCGCCGGCTCAATACACGGTTCTCCTGAGCAGCTTCGATTCCAGTGTCGGATACGCACTCATGAGCCGTGTTCACGCCCGAGCGGGCGTTGCTTTTGCGCCCGCGTGGGCAAGAGTATCCAGCGTGCAGCTTGTGCGCCTTCTCCTGACTTCGCTGGCCTTCGCCGCCGGCACGGCAAATTTGACCGCCGCCGCCGCCCCGCTCCTCGGCCAGCCCGCGCCCGACTGGCAGCTCACGAACTGGTTCAACTCCGCCCCGCTCGCAGTCAAGGACCTGCGCGGTCAAGTCGTCCTGGTCCGCTGGTGGACCGCGCCGCAGTGCGAGTTCTGCCGCGCGGCGGCGCCGGCGCTGAACGAGTTTCACGCGGACTTCGCCCACCATGGCCTGCGCGTCATCGGCCTCTACCATCACAAGCTCCGCACGCCGCTGGACCCGCAGCAGGTCGCGGAGCTCGCGGCAGAGTTTGGTTTCAAGTTCCCCGTGGCCATTGACCCCGGCTGGCGCACGCTCCGGCGCTGGTGGCTGGACGGCCACGAGCGCGACTTCACCAGTGTCAGCTTCCTCCTCGACCGCTGCGGCGTCATCCGCCACATCCACCCCGGCGGCCAGTATGTGAAGGGCGACGCGGACTATGCGGTGATGAGGGCGAAGGTTGCGGAGCTGCTCGCGGAGAAGTGAGGCGGCCTTGTAGCGGCGCTCTGTGAGCGCCGAGGCGACGGTCACAGACCGCCGCTACAGCAGAAGGGTTGCGGTTTGCCCCCCACACCCGGCTTGCTTCACCAGCCGGAGCGCGGTTCAATCCGCCCGACCGCCGTCATGCCCTACCTCACCTTCAGCCACATCACGAAACGCTTCCCCGGCGTGCTGGCGCTGGATGACGTGAGCTTCACCGTCGAACGCGGCGAGTGCCACGCGCTCATGGGCGAGAACGGCGCGGGCAAGAGCACGCTCGGGAAAATCCTTGCCGGGGTTTACAACGCGGACAGCGGCGAGCTTCGGCTCGAAGGCGATCCCATCCAGCCCACCGACCCGTTGCGCGCCCGGCAGCTCGGCATCGCGATGGTCCACCAGGAACTCGCCTTCTGCCCGAACCTCACCATCGCGGAAAACCTCTGCCTCGGCGACCTGCCCAAGAAGTTCGGCATTGTCAGCCGCGACCTGATGCGCCGCCAAGCCCGCGCGATGCTCCAGGAAATCGAGTGCGACCTCGACGTGGACCTGCCCATCAGCCGCCTCAGCACCGCGCAGGAGCAGCTCGTGCAAATCGCCG
>JAYTIO010000044.1:0-2006 GCA_043731805.1 Pedosphaera sp.
CCACTTGGTCGGGAGGCCGGCGACGATGGGGTGGGCCGGCTCACGGGTCTCGACCATGAACTCATGTTGTGGGCCGTGTCCGCCGCCGCTACCGGGGGCGGTGTCCTTGATGACTTTCGCGGCCTTCTCCTCCCAATAGACATACGGGCCGGACTTCTCGCTGCGCCCGCCCCATCCGCCCAGGCCGATCATCTGGTTGTAGGCCGGCCAGTTGGGGAAGGAGTTGTTCGCCGCGTGGACGCTGACGAACGCGCCGCCGTTGCGGACGAATTCCTCGAAGGCCGTCTGGGTTTCCTTCGACCAGTCCTGGCCGTTGTAGTTCGAGACGACGAGTTTGTATTTCTTGAACTCAGGCTTGAAGGCGGCCATGTCGCCCTTGTTGTCCGGCGTGGTGGCCACGTCCACTTCGAAGAGGCCGGTCTCTTCGAGATACTTCTTCAGGTGTGGCGTGGTGCCCTTCCAGTCGTGGTTGTTTTGACCGTCCACGATGAGCGCTTTCATGGCGGCGGCGTGGACGGTGGCGGCGGCGTGGACGGTGGCGGTGGCGAGCAGGCTGGCGCAAAGCAGCGCCGAGATGCGGAGTAAAGTCTTCATGGGCGCGAAGTGTGGCGACCAGCAAGGCGCGCGGCAAGCATCGGCGAAGGCTCTTTCTCCGATTGCACCGACCCTGCCTGCCCGGTAACGTGCCGCCCCTGATTTATGACGCTGACTGAAAAACTCCTCGCCCGCGCCTCCGGCAAAGCCTCCGTGCAGGCCGGCGACAACATCTGGGTGAAGGCCGATGTCCTCATGACGCACGACGTGTGCGGGCCGGGAACCATCGGCGTGTTCAAGCGCGAGTTCGGCAAGACGGCGAAGGTCTGGGACAAGCAGCGCGTGGTCATCATCCCCGACCACTACATCTTCACCTCCGACAGCCTCTCGAACCGCAACGTGGACATCCTCCGCGACTTCGTGCGCGAGCAGGGCCTGCCTTACTTCTACGACGTGATTGATGACCCGAACGGGCACTGGAAGTTCGATGCCTCCAAGGGCAACACCAAGCGCCAATACGGCTCGAACTACGCCGGCGTCTGCCACACCGCGCTCCCCGCCAAGGGCCACACGCGCCCCGGCGAAGTCCTCTTCGGCACCGACTCGCACACCTGCATGGCCGGCGCGTTCAACGAGTTCGCCACCGGCATCGGCAACACCGACGCAGGCTTCGTGATGGGCACAGGGAAGCTGCTCCTCAAGGTGCCCGAGACGATGCACTTCCGCCTCGAAGGCAAGCTCCAGCCCGGCGTGATGGCCAAGGACGTCATCCTCCATTGCATCGGCGAAATCGGCTTCGACGGCGCGACCTACCGCGCGATGCAGTTCGACGGCCCCGGCATCGCCACGCTCTCGATGGACGACCGCATGACCATCGCGAACATGGCCATCGAGGCCGGCGGCAAGAACGCCATCTTCGAGTTCGATGCCCGCACCGCCGAATACGTGGACGCCCGCACCCGCCTCAACGGCACCAAGTCGAGTTACAACCCCGTGGAGCCGGACCGCGAGCAGAAGTTCTGTTACGAACTCGTCGTGAACCTCGACCAACTCGAGCCGCTCGTCGCCTGCCATCCCGACCCCGGCCAGCGCAAGACCGCCAAGCAGATGAACGGCATGAAGCTCGACCGCGCCTACGTCGGCTCCTGCACCGGCGGCAAGACCAGCGACTTCGTCGAAGTCGCGCGTGTGCTGCGCGGACACAAGGTGAGCATTGATACCTTCGGCGTGCCCGCGACGCCGGAGATTGTCCACGAACTCCAAACCACGCGTTGGGGCAACGAAACCATCTGGCAGATTCTCGAAAACGCCGGCGTGCGCATGACGGAAAACGCCGGCTGCTCCGCCTGCCTCGGCGGCCCGCTGGACACCTTCGGTCGCATGAACCAAGGCGGCCTCAAGTGCATCAGCGCGACGAACCGCAACTTCCCCGGCCGCATGGGCAGCAAGGAAAGCGAAGTCTATCTCGCCTC
>JAYTIO010000045.1:0-1717 GCA_043731805.1 Pedosphaera sp.
CCGCCCGCCGGTGACCGACGAGTTCCCCATGCACTTCAGCCAGCGCAACTGCAACTTCCCGCAGCCGAAGTATGCGGCCTGGTGGCTCACGCAGTTCCGCCGCTGGGGCATGGTCACGGGCGCGCCGGACTACGCAGGTGTCGCCAAGCAAGTCATGCGCGGTGACATCTACGCCGAGGCGATGAAGGAAATCGGTGTCACCGACCGTGCGCAGGACGACTCCGGCTGGGAGATGTTCGACGGCGTGAAGTTCGACCCGAAGGGCGACCTCGAGGCCTATGCCAAAGGCTTCGCAGTGAACTCGGTGAAGGGTTGAATCGGGTCCCACTAACCGCCGTTCATGAAACCGTCCTCAGAAACCCGCGCGCTTTGGGCGCAGGCCTTTCGCCAGCCCTCGGTCTGGATGCGAGCCGTGCGGCTCGGGCTGACGGTCGGTTTTCTACAAGCGACCATCAATCAAGGCGACCGCTGGTTCAGCCACACTGTGCACACTGTGGATTGCGTCGTGCTTCTCAAGTCCATCGTCTCGCCGTTGATCGGCTTCACACTGGTCCTCAGCTCGGCCGCAGAAACCTGGGTGCAACGCACCCGTGAACAATCACAACTTTGAAATCCTTCAAACTCGACTGGCTCATCCTCCCCCTCCTCGGCATCGCCGTGGTCCTTCTCGCGTGGCAAATCTCCAGCAAGACGTGGGCGAAGGAACTGCCCTCGCCCGCCAAGACCTGGGACGCCAGCAAGGACTACGTGCTGAAGCCCTTCGAGAAACGCGGCGAGATGGACCAAGGCATCCTGCGCTTCACCTGGTATTCCCTCGTGCTCGTCGCCAAGGGCTACGCGCTTGCGCTCATCGTTGGCACGCCGATCGGTTTCTTCCTGGGCCTGTCGAAGGCGTTCACCAAGACCTTCGATCCCATCATCCAGGTTTTGCGCCCCGTCTCGCCACTTGCGTGGCTGCCGCTCGGGTTGGTGTTGTTCCTTGGCGCGGGCAAGCAGGCCAGCGAGCTGGGCGCGCTCTTTACCATCGCGATTTGCTCGATGTGGCCCACGGTGTTGAACACTGCCGTCGGCGTGCGCGCCGTGCCGCAGGACTACCTGAACGTCGCCAAGGTGCTCAAGCTCTCGCGCTGGAAGACGCTCACCAAGGTGCTCATCCCCGCGACGCTGCCCTACATGTTCACCGGCTTCCGCCTCAGCTTGGGCATCGCGTGGCTCGTCATCGTCGCCGCCGAAATGCTCACGGGCCGGCCCGGCGTGGGCGGCTTCCTCTGGCAGGAATACAACGCGCTCATCTACGAGCACATCATCCTGTGCATCATTACGATTGGCGTCGTGGGCTTCATCCTCGACCGCCTGATGAGCCTCGTGGAGTCACGCTTCAAAACCGCCTAAGCCTATGAAAAGCCATAAAGTGTCCTACCGCTCACCCAAGGCCGCGCGCTCGCTGGCGAAGCAACCGCGCCGCATGGAAAAGGGCTTAGTGATTAGCAATCAGTCCGAGGCGGTGGCGAACGCCCCGCTAATTACGAGCCCACTAATTACTTCTCCCACCAAGCCGCCCGCTGCCGCAAACAGTCGCCCGTCGCCCGTCGCCCTCAAGCTGCGCGCACCCGCCGCCAAGGAGGTCTTCGTGGCCGGCTCCTTCAACGGCTGGCAAGTCGGCGTGACCCCGCTACGCCCGGCCAAGGGCGGCGTGTGGCAGGGCGAGCTGAAGCTC
>JAYTIO010000046.1:0-9520 GCA_043731805.1 Pedosphaera sp.
GGCTTCACCGGCGGCTCCCTCGCCATCCCCGCCAACCCGCTGCCCACCCTCCAGCAACTCCGCGCCTACTACGCTGCCAACCCGACCCGCGAGACGGCCAACGTCAACGGCATCGCCTGCACCGCCGCCGCCTGCGAAGCCGCCGCGCAGACCATCAGCACTGCGCAGAGCAACAGCAACCAAAGCAACACCGACGCCGGCACCGCCCACGGCAATTTCCTCGCCGGCCTGGCCGCCGCCCGCACCCGCCTCTCGAACCTCCGCGACGAACTCAGCCAACTCATCCCCGACGACGACGAACGCTGGTATGCCTTCGGCTTCGAGAAACCCTCCGACAGCGCCAGCCCCGAGACCCCGGAGAACCCCGTCGTCACCGCCGGTGCGGCCGGCAGCCGCACCCTCCTCTGCGATTGGGACGACGCCCGGCGTGCGGACAAATACCGCCTCCGCGCCAAGGTGAAAGCCACCGGTGTGCAAGTCTTCAACGAGCTCGTGGCCGACAGCCAAGGCATCCTCCACCTCCCCGCCCAGCCCGCCGGCACCGAATTGGAAATCACCGTCACCGGCCACAACGCCACCGGCGAAAGCCAGCCCACCGCCGCCATCACCGGCGTGCTGCCGTAAGGTGCGATGCCAACTGCTGCACATCCAAACCCGGCTGGTAGGGCGGGGTGTCCTCACCCCGCCGCCTCGGTGGCGAACGAACACCCAACCGGCGCGCTGGGACAGACGCGCCCTACCAAACTGGCCCTACCAACTCGCGCCCGGCCGAACCTTTGAGATGAAATTATGAAAACAACCTTCACCCGCTGCTACGCCCTCCTGCTGCTGCTGCTCGGCGTGCCCCTGGCCTCGGCGCAGAACATCACCACCGTCGTGGGCACCGGGGCGACGAATTTCACGGGCGACGGAATCTTAGCGACCAACGCCAACATCAACTTTCCCTACAGCGTGGCGGTGGACCGGACGGGCAACATCTTCATTGCCGAGTGGCGCGGCGAACGCATCCGGAGGGTGGATGCCATTACGGGCAACATCAGCACCGTGGCGGGCAACGGCACCGCCGGCTACACCGGCGACGGCGGCCTCGCCAGTGCCGCGCAGATCGACTCGCCCAATGAAATCATCGTGGCCCCCAACGGCGATCTTTACTTTGCTGACACTGGCAATTTCGTCGTCCGCAAAGTGGACGGGGCGAGCGGCATCATCACCACTTTCGCTGGCAATGGGACCAAAGGGGGCAACGGCGACAATGGCCCCGCCACGGCCGCGCAATTGAACGCGCCTTACGGCTTGGGGCTGCTGACCAATGGCGATCTCCTCATCGCCGAGCAAAACCTCCACCGCATCCGGCTCGTCGAGGCCGCCACGGGGAACATCGTGCGCTACGCCGGCACCGGCACGGCGGGTTTTTCCGGGGATGGGGGTCCGGCGGCGACGGCCGCCTTCAACAACCTGCGCAGTATTGTCGTTTCCCCTGCGGGCGACGTCTACGTTTCTGACACTTTCAACAACCGCATCCGCCGCATCAGTGGCGGCGTGGTCACCACAGTCGCTGGCAACGGAACGTTGGGTTTCGCGGGCGACGGGGGCGCAGCCACCAACGCCCAGATCAACCTGCCGCACGGACTTGCGCTCCATCCCGACGGGTCGCTGTTCATCTCGGACAGTTTCAACCACCGCGTCCGCCGAGTGGACAACTCCGGCAACATCTCCACTCTGGCCGGCACCGGCATCGCCGGCGCGACCGGGGATGGCGGCCCGGCGGCCTTAGCCCAACTGAACGTCCCCTATGCCATCGCCTTCGACAGCAACACCAACCTTCTGGTGACCGATCGAAATAACAACAAGATCCGGCTTATCACCCCGGCCCCCGTTCCCCCGCCCATCCCTGTCGCCTACTACCCATTCAACGGGAACGCGAACGACGTCACCGGGAATGGAGCAAATGGCACCCCGTCCAACGTGAGCTTCGGACCGGACCGGTTCGGATCTCCCAACGGCGCAGCAGTGTTAGTAGGCAATGCGACCTCGTTCGTTGACATCACCGCGACCAATCTAAACCTGACGCAGGACTTCACCATAAGCGCCTGGTTCAACTTCACAGCGAACGGCGGAACCGAAAACCCACGGATTATCAGCTCTTCCGGCTACATTCTAGCCACCGAGACAACCGCTGGAAGCAGACGCATTTCCTTCGCGAACTACGGGTTGGTAAATGCGGCCACAGTGTTCTCTACGAATGCATTCCCCTCCGGCACATGGATACAGGCGGTCGGCGTCCGGAGCAGCGGTCGAATATCGCTCTACGTGAATGCCGTTTTGGAAGGCACCGCAACAGCCGCCTTTCCGCTCGACTACTCGCGGGGATTGCCACAGATCGGCGGCACTTTCCTCAGCACTGGCGATAACTTTGCCGGCAGCCTGGACGATCTGAAAATCTACAACAGGGCGTTGTCAGCAAGTGAGGTGTCGCGGTTGTATGCGCTGGAATCTACTCCGCCCGGCCCGCCGGTGGTGTCGCAGCCGCCCGCTGATTTCCGAGCGGTGCCCGGCACGAACGTCACCTTCTCGGTAGGAATCTCTGGCCCCGGCCCCTTCACCTACCAGTGGCGCTTGAATGGCTTCAATATTTCAGGAGCCACCGGAGCGACGCTGTCCCTGAACAACGTGCAGGCAGGGAACAACGGGTATTACACGGTGGTGGTGGTGAACGCCTTTGGCACCGTCACCAGTGACCCGGGCAGTCTAACGGTGCTGACGCCCCCGGCCATCACGCGGCAACCGGTCGGCTCCTCGAAGGTCGCCGGCCAGCCGGTGACGTTCACCGTCGTGGCCACCGGCTCGGCTCCGCTGGCGTATCAGTGGCGGCTCAATGGGACCAACCTTTCGGGAGCGGTGGCCAATTCGCTCACCTTGGATGCGGTTTCGGTGGCGGCAGCGGGGCTTTACTCGGTGGCGGTGTCCAACCCGGCGGGCGTGGTGGTCAGTGCCAACGCGCTGCTGATGGTGAGTTCCCCGCCCGTCATCAGCACGCAGCCGGCGGCACGAGTGGTGAATGCCGCCGCGCCGGTGACCTTCACGGTGGCGGCGCTGGGGGATGCTCCCTTCACCTACCAGTGGCAGTTCAACGGCACGAACCTCGTCGGGGCGACGGGCACGAGTTTCAGCATCGCCGCCGCGACGCCTTCGCACGCGGGGCTTTACACGGTGGTGGTGAGCAACCGCCTCGGCACGGCCACGAGCAGCGCGGCGCGGCTCACGGTCTTGCCCATCAGCGTGTCGGTGCCGTGGGTGGGCACGGGCGGCGGCCCGGGCGCGGATGTGGGGAATGCCATTGCCGTGGATGCGGCGGGGAACAGCTACGTGGCGGGTTACTTCAACGGCACGGCGACGTTCGGCACGAACACGCTGACGAGCGCGGGGAACACGGACATCTTCATCACGAAGCAGGACAGCAGCGGGCAGTTGCTGTGGGCGCGGCGCGCGGGCGGTCCCGGTTACGACGCGGCCAAGGGCATCGCCGTGGACGCGTTGGGCAACTGCTACGTGACCGGGGCGTATGAGGGCGTGGCGGACTTCGGGGGCGGCTCGCTCACGAACACCAGCCCGACTTCGTATGCGGATGTCTTCCTCGTCAAGTATGACGCGGCGGGCACGCTCGTGTGGGCACGCAGCGCCGGCGTGGCCCAGGCGGCGGATGAAGGCACCGCCGTGGCCGTGGACAGCGCGGGCAATGTGCTGGTGACGGGCCGCTCGGTGCTGACCAGCTTCGCGGGCGTGGCGGTGGTCAACTCAGGCCGCATCTTCGT
The DNA here is from genome assembly GCA_043731805.1 of Pedosphaera sp. Classification (GTDB taxonomy): domain Bacteria; phylum Verrucomicrobiota; class Verrucomicrobiia; order Limisphaerales; family SXTU01; genus SXTU01. The sequence continues at coordinate 3,813 of JAYTIO010000046.1, forward strand.
GGCGAAATACACCAGCGCCGGGGCACCGGTCTGGGCGCGCAAGGCCGGGAGTTACAGTGGGGGAAATCAGGACACCGGCACGGGCATCGCGGCGGACAGCGCGGGGAATGTGTTCGTCACGGGGGTGTTTTACAGCCCGGTGGCGACCTTCGGTGCGGGGACGTTCACGAACTTTGGCTTGGCGGATATGTTCCTCGCGAAGTTCGACGCCGCCGGGACGTTGGTCTGGGCACGCCAGGCGGGCGGAGCGGGTGAGGACACGGCGAGTGGCGTGGCGGTTGCCGCAGATGGTAGCGCGTATCTGGTGGGGGCCACGGGTGGGAACGCGACGTTCTCCGGCAGCAACGTGACGAGCCTAGCCGGGGCGTCGGCCGATGGCTTCATCGCGAAGTATGCGGGCGACGGCAGCGTGACGTGGGTGCGGCAGTTCGGCGGCAGCGGCATTTCCGCCGCGCGCGCCGTGGCGGTGGATGGGGCGGGCACGGTCCACGTCACAGGTTACTTCGCTGGTGGCGCGACGTTCGGCACGACCCCGCTCGGGGGCATCGCGGGGAGCTACGATGCGTTCCTGACGCGGCTGGATGCGAACGGGGTGTTTGCATTCGTGCAGCAGGCTGGCGGGGCGGACTTGAGCGGGGACTTCGGCCTCGGGGTCGGCGCGGACTCAGCGGGAAACAGCATTATCACGGGCTATTTCAGCGGCACGAGCACGGTGGGCGGCGGGTCGCTGGCGAGCCGGGGCGCGGAGGACGTGCTGGTGACGCGGTTTAACCAGTTCACTGGCGGCGGGTTGCCGCAGGTGGGCTTTGCCCGGCTGGGCGGACCGGGCGGGCTGGTGCGGATGCGTTGGCCGCTGGCGGCGTCGAGCTACATCCTGCAAAGCACGACGAACCTCTTCGCGCCGGTGTGGCTGGATGAGACGAATGCGCTGACGCTCAACGGGAGCGAGCTGGAGACGGAGGTCACGCCGGGGAGCACGGTGCGGTTCTTCCGGCTGCGGCGGCCGTAGTTGAGCCCCGGATAAAGGCTCTGCGTCATCGGCGCACGAACGAACCGCGCCGCTTCGGCCTACCGGGCACACCCGGCTGGGACCAATTTTCGGTGCAACTCAGTGAGGCCCACCTTTGGGCCGGCGGCGAAGCCGTGAGGCACCTTCGCCGGAGAAAAGACTTCCGCCCGGACGCCACCCGACTATCCTCACACCATGGGAATGCGACGCGAGGCGCGGGAACGCGCCATCCAATTTCTCTTTCAATGCGACTTGAACGCCCCGGACCAACTGGACGAGGCGCTTGATCATTTTTGGGACTCCCAACGCCGGTCGGCGCTCGCCCAGGCCTCGGATGGCAAGTCCACTTGGGGCGAGCAAGTCGAGCTGCCTCCGCCCACCACCGACGACGCGGCACTCCGGCTTTTCGCCGACCCGCTCATCAAGGGCGCCCTCGAACACCGCGCCGAAGCGGACGCCGTCATCACCAAGCACGCCAAGAACTGGGACATCGCCCGCATGGCGGCCGTGGACCGGAACATCCTCCGGCTCGCCATCTTTGAGATGCTGCATCGCGATGACATTCCGCCCGTGGTGAGCATCAACGAGGCGGTGGACATTGCAAAAAGGTTCTCCACCGACGACAGCGGCAAGTTCGTCAACGGCATCCTCGACAAGGTGCGGGGCGAACTCATGCGGTCCGCCCGCGGCCCCGTGCCCCAGCCTTGACCCTCACGCCATGTTCGCCGACCTGCACATGCACACGACGTTCTCGGACGGGACGTTTTCCCCCGAGGAGATGGCGCAGGCCGCGCAGCGGCACCAGCTCGCCTGCGTGGCGCTGACGGACCACGACACCATGGCTGGCTGCGCGCGGATGGGGGCGGAGTGCGCGCGGTTGGGCATCGAGTTCGTCCAGGCCACGGAGCTGACCTGCGAGGTGGATGATGTGGAAGTGCACTTGCTCGGCTACTTCATAGACCCGACGAACCCGCGCTTTCTCGCGAACCTCGTGGAGTTTCAGAAGGCGCGGCAGCAGCGCATCCACGAGATGGCGGCGGCCTTGCAGGCAAAGGGAATTCCGCTGCAAGCCGAGGCTGTCTTTGCCATCGCCAAGTGCGATTCGCCGGGCCGCCCGCACGTCGCGCGCGCGTTGGTGCAAGCGGGCTTGTGCAAGTCCATGGACGAGGCGTTCGAGCGGTTTCTGAAGAAGCACCGGCCCGCGTGGGTGCCGAAGTTCAAAATCTCCGCCCACGAAGCCATCCAGCTTGTCCACCAAGCCGGCGGCGTCGCATCCATCGCGCATCCCGCGCTGAACAAGAGCGACGACATCATCCCGACGCTCGTCGCGGCGGGCGTGGACGGCATCGAGTGCTTCCACACGCGCCACTCCACCGCCGCCAGCCAGCACTATTTGGCGATGGCCGACCACTACAACCTCGCCATCACCGGCGGCTCCGACTGCCACGGCATGAACAAGGGCAAGCCGCTCATGGGCGGCATCAAGCTGCCGCTCATCCACGTCCGGCAGCTTGAGGAACGCGCCCGTCGCCGCCGGGAAGCCGCCCTGGCCGCGTAAGCCTGGCCGTTCGTCGCTCGCGCCGTTCCACGCACCACGCACCACGCACCACGTTCAGCATGGGACTGTTCTCCAAAATCAAAGCGGGCTTGCACAAAACCGCTGCCAAGCTCGGCCACGAAATCAAGCGCATCGTCACCGGCTCGCCCAAGCTGACCGGCAAGACGCTGGAACAATTGGAGCAAGCGCTCCTCGCCGCCGACCTCGGCATGGCGATGACCCAGCAGATTCTCAGCGCGGTGAAGCAGGCCTACGAGTCGCAGGGTAGCGACGGCCTCGACGTCTTCGCCATCGCGACGCAGGAAGTCGAACGCAGCCTGTCCGCGACCAACGCCGCGCTCCTTCAACTGCCCGGGGCGCTCACCGTCGTCTCCATCGTCGGTGTCAACGGCACGGGCAAGACCACCACCTCCGCCAAGCTCGCGCACCTGCTTCAGACGCAGGGCAAGTCGGTCGTCCTCGCGGCCTGCGACACCTTCCGCGCCGCCGCCATCGAGCAACTCAAGCACTGGGGCACGCGCCTCAAGGTCGAGGTTGTCGCCGGCGCTTACCACGCCGACCCCGCCGCCGTGGCGCACGACGCCATCACCGCGGCGACCGCGCGGGGCGCGAGTTACCTGCTCGTGGACACCGCCGGCCGCCTGCACACCAAGAGCAACCTGATGAAGGAATTGCAGAAGGTGCATCGCGTGATGGGCAAGCAGCTCCCCAGCGCGCCCCATGAAGTCCTCCTCGTCCTCGACGCCACCACCGGCATGAACGCGCTGCAGCAGGCGCGCGAATTCCACAAAGCCGTCACCCTCACCGGCCTCGTCATCACCAAACTCGACGGCACCAGCAAAGGCGGGATGGTCGTGGCGATTCAGAAAGAGCTCGGCCTGCCCATCAAGTTCATCGGCGTGGGTGAGCAAGCGGATGACCTCCAGCCCTTCGACGCGAAACAGTTTGCGGCGGCGCTGTTCGGGGAGAAGTAGTGGGGAGGGGCGGAGGGGTTGAAGAGTTGAAGGGCTGAAGCGTAGGACGCCCCTTCATCACACCGCTCCGCTTTAACCCTTCAACTCTTCAACCCCCCATCAGATTTGGTCCCACTCGATCGGCCTCGTGCAGTCCAAGCGAGGCAACTGCTCACGCACGGCTTCAGGATATTTCTGCGCTGCGCCCGTGTTGAAGATTACGATGCGCTCGGTGGGCTTCACCTGGCCTTCCGCCAGCAACACCTCCAGCGCGCCGAGGCAGACGGCGGTTTCCGGACACAGCGCGATGCCTTCCCGCGACGACGCGAGCTGCATCCACTTGGGGATGTCCGCCTCCGGCGTCGCCAGCGCCACGCCTCGGCTCTCCCGCACGGCGTCGAGAATCATGAAGTCGCCCACCGCCGCCGGCACCCGGATGCCGCTGGCGATAGTTGCCGCATTCTCGAACTGCTTGGCGAAGCGGTCGCCCCGCTTGAAGGCCTCCGCGATGGGCGCGCAGCCCGTGCTCTGGCAGGAAATCATGCGCGGCTTCTTCGGCGAATTGAGCCAGCCGAGCGCTTCGAGTTCGGCGAAGGCCTTCCACATTCCGATGAGTCCCGTGCCGCCGCCGGTCGGGTAGAGAATCACGTCGGGCAGCTCCCAGTCGAACTGCTCCGCGAGTTCCAGGCCCATCGTCTTCTTGCCCTCGATGCGATACGGCTCCTTGAGCGTGGAGACATCGAACCAGCCCTTCTTCGCCTTGCCCTCGCCCACGATGCGCCCGCAGTCAGTGATGAGGCCGTTGACGAGGAAGGTCTTCGCACCGGCGAGGAAGCACTCCTTCTGGTTGATGACCGGCGTGTCCTCGGGCATGAACACATACGCTTCCATGCCCGCACGCGCCGCGTAGGCGGCCATCGCGCCGCCCGCGTTGCCAGCGGTCGGGCACGCAATGCGCCGGGTGCCGAACTCGTTCGCCATCGTAATGGCCAGCGCCATGCCGCGCGCCTTGAAGCTCCCCGTGGGCAGACGGCTCTCGTCCTTCACGTAGAGGTGGCGCACACCGAAGTGCGCCGCGAGCCGCTTCGTTTCGAGAATGGGCGTGATGGTCTCCGTGAGCGAAACGATCTTCTCCGGGTCGCGCACCGGGAGTAGTTCGAGGTAGCGCCAGAGGGTCGGCGGACGGTCCAAGAGCGCCTGCTTGGGAAACTTCTGCTTCAGGGCAGCGAGGTCGTATCTCACCAGCAGCGGCTTCTGGCAGGCGGGGCACAAGTTGTGAACCTTGTCCGCATCGTAGCGCGCGACGCAGTTGGCGCATTCCAAGTGGGTGACGAAGTTCATGCGCGGATGGTTGGGAGGTGGGCAAACGGAGTCGAGCGCAAAGCCCCTGCCCCGCCTGGCAAGACCCGGTGGCAGCCGGGCGCAGCTTGACACCCGCACCATCCGAAGGCACGAGCCTGCTCCCTCTCCTCCATCGGATGGAGGAGAGGGCCGGGGAGAGGCGGGGCGTTACCGCTGGATTATCAAGGCTCCCCTCTCCCCAACCCTCTCCCCGCTCCCACGTCGCGGGGCGAGGGGGTCCACCTGCCGTGGTGCGTGTGCCAAGGTGCGCCCGTGGCAGCCCTCCTCCAAGATTTCTGGTTGTGCGACGGAAGCCGACCCGTAAGATGCCGCCGTTCGAGAGACGCAAATCCGCTTCCCTCTCGTCTGAACACAGGCTTGAAAGCGCGGGCGGCCGGGATGGCCGCCTGTTTTTTTTACCGAGCAGAACCTCCCGCGATGTTTTCGTGCGACTGCCTGTGTGCTACCAACTACTGACCGAATGCAACGTCACAAGTCATCCGTGCCCGCCGGGAACCGCCCGGCCAACGACCACGCCCGCCTGCTCGCCCGCTCGGAGACGCGGCGCGTGTTCGACGCGCTGGAGGATTTCTTTGCCACCACGTTGAGTCAGGAGCCGGAGTCCGCCGCGCTCTTCCTCGACAAGATTGTCTCCCGCCTGCGCGAGGCCGGGCTGGAAGTGCCGCACACGGTCCAGACGCCTTACGTCAACACCATCCCGGCCGAGGACCAGCCTGCTTACCCCGGCGACTGGCAGATGGAGGTTAAAATCAAGAACCTCATCCGCTGGAACGCCATGGCAATGGTCGTGCGCGCCAATTCGCACACCAACGTCGGCGGTCACATC
>JAYTIO010000047.1:0-33880 GCA_043731805.1 Pedosphaera sp.
GAGGGGGAAGTTGAAGGCGGCCTGCTCACGGGCCGCGGCGACTTCGCTGCCGAGCAGGGTGAGCTTGGTGCCGTGCGTGTAATGCCGGTCGGTGCGCACCACCATGTCGTTCTCGGCGATGAGGTGGAAGGCGGGGCCGAGCAAATCAGCCGGCGCTGGCTCGGCGGCGAAGAGGGCTGCGTGCGCCAGCGAGAGCAACAGCGCAGGGCTGAACAGAGGCGCCGCGATGGCTGATTTCCAGTTCTTCATATCACGCTCGAATGCACTGGGCCGCCTGCGCCGCCGTCGCGCCATCGTGGACGAGGGCCAGGAGCGCGCGGGTCATGCCCGCCGGGTCGGCGTGCTGGAGGATGTTGCGGCCATACACGATGCCCGCCGCGCCCTGCTTCAGCAGCGCCTCGGTGCGTTGCAAGATGACCGCGTCCGAAGCCTTGCCGCCGCCGCGCACCAGCACGGGGACGCGGCCCGCGATGGCGATGACTTGATGGTAGTCCGCTGGGTCGTCGGTCGGGTCGGCCTTGAGGATGTCCGCGCCGAGTTCGCAGGCTAGACGCACGAGCGGGAGAAGCTTATCGAGGTCGCCGTCCACCATGTAACCGCCGTTCTTGGGGTTCGGCTGGAATGCCAGCGGCTCGATCATCAGCGGCATCGCCCAGCGGTCGCAGTCGGGCTTGAGGCGGAGAATGTTCTGGAGGCACTGGTCGGTGAGTTCCGGTTCGCCGGGGATGGCGAAGAGATTCACCACCACGCACCCCGCGTCGAGACGGAGCGCTTGCTCGACGGGGCTTTCGATCATGCGACTGAAGAGCGCACGCGGAAGCTGCGGGCCATAGACGTTGGCCGTGTCGGTGCGCAGGACGAGCGCGGGCTTGTTCTTGCCGGGGAGCGACTGGAGGAGGTGCGCCTGACCGACGGTGAGTTGGACGGCATCCGGCGCGGCGGCGGCGACCGCCTGCACGGCGCGCTCGAGGTTTTCGATGCCGGTGAGGAAGCCGCGCTCATTAAAGAAGCCGTGGTCCAGAGCCACGTCGAAGCAACGGTTCGACTTGGGGTTGAAGAGGCGGTTGAGGCGAAATTGCTTCATGGCGCGGCCCGTTGCGTAGCGGTTTGCGCGCGGTTTGGCGACGATTTTTTGCCGACCCATTTTTCCCCTCGCCCCTGCCGCAGGGCTGGCCTACGGTGCACAAAAAGCAAACTCAACCACCCGTATGGACGTATCCTTCCATTGTCCGAGCTGCAACCTGCACATCAGTGCGGATGCCGATGCCGTGGGCGAGGAAATCAACTGTCCCCAGTGCGAGCATCCGTTCCGCATCCCCCCCGGCCGGCCCGCCACCGAACCCGTCCCGGTGGCGGTGAAGAAGACCACCGTCCGCGCGCCGACCGTGGTGGTGGCCGCGCCGCACGCCGACCCTAAACCGGAGCCGAAGCCCGACGCCCACAAACCGAAGCCCGACGCCAAGGCCGCAGCGCACGCCCCGGAGCACAAGCCGTTGAGTGTGCCGCACCACCACGGCCCGCAGGAATCCCTGGTGAAGAAGGCCGCGCACGTGGAGCACAAGGACGAGCCGCCCAAGATCCGCGTCAAGACCATCAAACGCGGCTCCTGCGTCGAGGTGGGCCACGACCTCTTCGATGAGAAGGTGACGGAGTTCCTCAACAAGATCGGCCAGGAGAACATCATCCACATGAGCGCCATCGGCTACGGCGCGATGGACTCCACCGGCCACATGCTGCCGGACTACGGGATCATGATCGTCTATCGCGGGTGAGCGGGCGGGGGTTTCCCGGGCTTGAGGGAGAGCCGCGCGTGTGCTTGAGTGCCCGGGCTGCAACCCGTTTCAACATGAACCTCCACCGCCGTCCGCTGGCTAAACTGGCCGCTCTCCTCGTCGTCCTCCAACTGCTGGCGTGCGCCCTGACCGCGTCCGCAGTCACGGTGACGAACTTCGTCCGGAGCAACACCTTCAACCCCGCCAGCATGACCATCAACGCGGGGGACACCGTGGTCTGGGTCTGGGAAAGCGGCATCCATAACGTCACTAGCACGACGGGCGCATTTGCCTCGGGGAACAAAAGTCCGGTAGAAACCTTTTCCCGGACATTCACCACGTCTGGAACCTTCAATTACACCTGCACAATCCACCCCGGCCAGAACGGCACTCTCATAGTCCAGGCCGTCAACCAGCCGCCCACCGTCAGCCTCACCTCGCCGACCAACGGCACCAAGGTCCTGGCCACCACCAACTTCCTCCTCTCGGCCACCGCCACGGACCCGGGTGGCTCCGTGGCTCGGGTGGATATTTTCTCCAGCGCGTCAGCCGGCGTCATCGGCGATCCCATCTGTAGCCTGACCGGCCCGGGCCCCGCCTTCCAATTCACCACCAACCTTCCCGGCGGCACCTTCTTCTTCACCGCCGTGGCCACGGACAATCTGGGCGCAACCAACAAGTCCGCCGCCGTTCAGATTTTCTCGCTCACCAACGCCACGCTTGTGGTGGCCAGCCCGCTCACCAGCGCCGCTGTTTTCACCGTCAGCAACAGTTTCGCCGGGCAGCAATACTTCGTGGATGCGCTGACCAACTTCACCGGCACGCTCTCCACGCAGTGGTTCCCCATCGCCACCAACACCGCGCCCAGCAACAACTTCCTCTTCACCGACTCGGTGCTCACGGCGCCGATCCCGCGCCTGTATCGCGTCCGCCAGTCATTGTAGCCTCGCGGCATGACGACGCTCTTCATCGCCACGCGCAACGCCCACAAGGTCGGAGAGCTGGCCGCCATCTTGGGCGACGGAGTCGAGTGCCGCCCACTGTTGACAGAATTCCCCAGCGCCCCGGTGCCGGTGGAGGACGCGGGCACCTTCGCCGGCAACGCCCTCAAGAAAGCTCACTCGCTTGCGGCCTGGCTCGCGGACACGGCTGCGTTGGCCCAACCACTCGCTGTCGCCGACCACACCTTCATCCTCGCCGATGACTCCGGCCTGGAAGTGGACGCGCTGGGTGGCGCACCCGGCGTTCACTCCGCGCGCTTCGCAGCGTTGGATGCCAGCCAGGCCGGCAACCGCCCGGACGCCGACAACAACGCCAAACTCCTGCGCCTGTTGGCCGACGTGCCGCAGGCGAAGCGCACCGCGCGCTTCCGCTGCGTGCTGGCGCTGGTAGAGGTGAACCGCGCCGTCCCCGCGCTGGCCCCGCGGCTGTTCGAGGGCGCGTGCGAGGGCTGGATTGATTTCGCGCCGCGCGGCAGCGGCGGGTTCGGCTACGATCCCCTGTTCATCCCGACGGGCCATGAGCAATCCTTCGCCGAGTTGGGCGAGCACGTGAAGAACGGCCTGAGCCACCGCGCCCAGGCGTTGGCGAAACTGCGGGCGTGGCTGGAGTTGCGCGCGGCCCCGGCACACGGATAATCCCGGCATGAAAACCGTCGCCGTCATCGGGGCCTCCACCGACCGCAGCAAGTTCGGCAACAAAGCCGTGCGCGCCTATCACCAGCAGGGTTTCACCGTCTGGCCGGTGAACCCGAAGGAGCCGACCGTCGAGGGCCTGCCCGCGTTTGCGAACATCGCGGACGTGCCGGGTCGGCCCAACCTGGTGAGTGTCTATCTCCCGCCGCCCGTGACGCTGAAGGTGCTGCCCGCCATCGCCGCCAAGGGCTGCGATGAACTGTGGCTCAACCCTGGCACCGAGTCCGCCGAGGTGCTGGCGGCGGCGGAGCGGTTGGGGCTGAACGTGATTCAGGCGTGCAGCATCGTGAGTGTGGGAGTGTCGCCGGCGGCGCTGTAGCGGCGGTCTGTGACCGCCGAGGTTGGACGCAGATTCGGACCCCATCACGGCGGTCGCAGACCGCCGCTACAGCGAGCGCCAGCACTCCTCCACCCGCTTCACCTGCTGCGGCCGCAGCGTGTGCATGGAGAACTTCGCCGCCGTCCGGGCGAAGAGTTCCGCTTCCCCCCGCGTGCCCAACGCCGCGATGCGCTTGATCTGCGCGACCGCGTCTCCCGGTTTCCCATGCGCCACCCGCGCGGTGTGCGGCGAGTTGCCCATGCTCGCGAGGATGTCCGCGAGATGGCTCGGCTCCGGCCCGACGTAGAGCACCGGCGCGCCGACGGTGAGGATGTTGTAAATCTTGCAGGGGTGAATCATCCCGACGAACGGGTCGCCCAGCACGACCGTGTGCAGGTCCGCCGCCGAGAGCGAGCCGGCGAGTTCGGTGAGCGGCTGGTAAGGCAGGCAGAGGATGTTCTTCAGCGCGTGCTGCTCGGCGAAGCGCTTCACCTTCGGATGCTCGCTGCCGCCGCCCACGAAGCAGAAGACGTAGCGCGGGTCGTCCGCCAGTTGGCGTGCGGCGTCGAGCAGCGTGGTGAGCGGATGCACGGGGCTGTGGTTGCCGGAATACATCACGACGAACTTGTCCGTCAGCCCGTGCGCGGCGCGGAACTTCGCGCGGCCCACCGCGTCGAAGTGCACCGCTTCATCATGCGCCCACGGCGGGATGACGACGACGCGCTCGGTGGGGATGCCCTTCGCCACGATGCGGTCCTTCATGTAGCGGTCCAGCGCGAAGATGCAGTGCGACTGGCGGAGGCTGAAGCGGGACATCACCTCGAGCGCGCGGGTCGGCAGGCTGCCGGCGCGGAGCCAGCCAGCGGCGACAGCTTCGTCTGGGTTCATATCCATCACCCAGTAGAAGAGCTTCGCCCCGCGGAGCCGGCAGAACCACGCGGCGAGATACGAGACCAGCGGCGGCGAGGTCAGCGCCACGACGGCGTCGTAGCGCGGCAGCGTGAGCAGTCGCAACGTGGTGGCGGCGCTGAAGAAACCGAAGTCCGCCGCCCGCCGCCAGAGCGCGCCTTTACCAAAGCCCGCCGCCGGCAGCCGCTGAATCTCCACGCCCCGCCACGTCTCGCGCACGGGGAAGCGCTGCGCTGGGTTGTCATAAGCGCGCCGGCTGGCGATGGCTGTGACTTGATGGCCGCGCTCGGCCAGACCCACGCCGAAGTCGGACAAATGCTGGGCCGTGGACGCCACGTCCGGGTGAAAGCACTGGTTGAGCAGCAGAATGCGCATGGTGGAAAGCAAACGCGCCGACGTTACCGGGTCGGCGCGTGGGCGGGAAGGTTCAGTGTCCGGCGCGGTTCACTTCGACTTCGCCTGCGAGACCATCTGGTCGTAAATCCACGCGTAGGTCTTTTCCAGGCCAGTGCGCAGCGAGATGCTGGGCTCCCAGCCGAAGACGCGTTGGATGAGCGCGTTGTCCGAGTTGCGGCCGTTGACGCCCTTGGGCGCGTCGAGCTTGTAGTTACGCTTGAGGGTCACTCCCGCGATGGACTCGGCGAGGTCCACGAGCTGGTTGATCGTGACCTTCTCGGAGCTGCCGATGTTGATGGGCTCGAAGTAGTCGCTGTGGGTGAGCATCTGCGTGCCCTTGAGGCAGTCGTCGATATACATGAACGAGCGCGTCTGGTTGCCGTCGCCCCAGATCTCGATCGCGTGCGTGCCGGCGAGCTTGGCGGCGATGACCTTGCGGCAGACGGCGGCAGGAGCCTTCTCTCGCCCGCCGTCCCAGGTGCCTTCGGGGCCATAGACATTGTGGTAACGGGCGACGCGGGTCTTAACGCCGTAGTCCTCGCGGAAGTGGCGGCACATCCGTTCGCTGAAAAGTTTTTCCCAGCCGTAGCCGTCCTCGGGCATCGCGGGATAGGCGTCCGCCTCCGCCAGCCCCGTGATGGACGGGTCGGTCTGCTTGGAGCCGTTGTAAACGCAGGCGGAGGAGGCGTAGAAGAAGCGGTCCACGCCGGCGGCCTTGGCGGCCATGAGCAAGTGCGTGTTGATGAGCACCGAGAGCATGCAAAGCGCCTTGTTGTTCTCGATGAAGCCCATGCCGCCCATGTCGGCGGCGAGGTTGTAAACGACGCTCGCCCCCTGCATCGCGCGCTCGCAGGCGGCCCGGTCCTGGAGGTCGAGCACGACGTTCTCCACACCGTCGAAGCGCTGATACCAGCCGTCGTAGGGCTTGAGGTCCACGCTGCGGATGGGGCCGATGCCCTGCCGCCGTAAGTCCGCCACCAGATGGCCGCCGATGAAGCCGCCGCCGCCGCACACCACCGTCACGTTTGTTTTCATAAGGAGAAAAGCCGCACTGAGCCAGACAGGCCGGGGCGATTAACCGCTCCGCTTGGCCGCTTGCAATGGGGCGGGAGCGTGGCAAAACACCTGAAAATTGGAAGTCCTTTTTCGGTAGCAGCAGCCGCCTTCATCCGCTCACGTTTGCGCCTGTGCCGGCCGCCATGAGTCGGCGGAACGTGCCGCCTTCCCGCCGCGCCAATTCCCCCGGCGCACCGCTCTCCACCACGCGGCCTTGCTCCAGCACGACGACCTGGTCGGCCTGTTGCACGGTCGAGAGCCGGTGGGCGATCACGACAAGCGTGAGTTCGCCGTGGAGCTGCTCGATGGCTTGCTGCACGAAGCGCTCGTTCTCGTTGTCCAGCGAGCTGGTCGCCTCGTCGAGCAGCAGCAACGTGGGCCGGCGCAGCAGCGCGCGGGCGAGCGTGAGCCGCTGACGCTCGCCGCCGGAGAGCCGCACGCCGCGATCGCCGACGACTGTGTCCAAGCCCTGCGGCAGCCGCGCGACGAAGGCCGCCGCCGCCGCCGTGCGCAGCGCGGTTTGCAAGTCGGCCTCGGTCGCGTCGGGCATGGCCCAAAGCAGGTTCGCCCGGATGGTGTCGTGGAAGAGAAACGGCTCCTGCGGCACGTAGCCAATCGAATGCCGCCACGCCGCCAGGCGCGCGCCCGCGAGCGGCTCGCCATCCACGAGCACCTGGCCCTCCGTCGGCGTGAGCAGGCCCAGCAACAGGTCGGCGAGCGTGCTCTTGCCCGCGCCCGAGGGCCCGACGAGCGCGGTCATCTGCCGCGCCGGCACGGTGAAGCTCACGCCGCGCACCGCCAGAGGCTGTGGGTCAGCCCCGTAATTGAAGCTGACGCCGGCCACCGTCACGGCCCGTTGCAACTCCAGCCGGCTCGCGTCGTCGGGCAACGCTTCGCGCGCGGCGCGGAGCTGGGTGCGGAGCGTTTCCACGGCGGTGAAGGCGGGCAGGAAGTTGAGAATTTGCTGCCACGTCGTTTGTATGCCCCCGATGCGCGGCAGCAACCGGGTGAAGACAAACACCATCAAGACCAGTTGCGCCGTGCCGAGCTTGGCCCAGCGCACCGCCATATAGAGGAAGAACAGCAGCGCCAGCCAGCCCGCGACCTCGAAGAACGCGCGCGACGCCGAGAAGATCTGGCGGGCCAGGACCGCGTGCTCCGCCAGCGCGTGGGTCGTGCGGCGGAACAGCGCGAGGTGGTGGCCGCCGCGGCCGTGGCTCTTGGCGACCTTGAAGCCGGCGAGGTGCTCGGTGATGGCGGCGTTGAGCTCGCTCCGTAGCTGCTGGCTGGTCTTGCCCGCCGCATGCGCCCGGCGGTTGAGCGGTCGCAGCGCCAGCGCCAGGACGAGGCCGCTGGCCAGCGCCAGCGCGGTGAGCGGCGGGGAGAGCAGCACCGCCATTGTCAGATGCACGGTGGCCAGCCCGATCAGCCCGACGAGTGCGAGGCCCTGCTGCGCGGCGTGCCCCGCCTGATCCACCTCCATCGTCAGCGAGCGCGTGAGGTCTGCGGCGCGCAGCTTCGTGAAGGCCAGCCAGCGGGCCTGGACCATCGCCGCGTAGAGGCCCTCGCGCAGGTGGACCACGTAGCTGGCCTCGATTCGTGCGTTGAGCTGGTCCGCCCAGCGCTTCAACGCCGCTTGTCCAATCAGCAGCGCCACGAACGCGAGCAGCACCAGCTCGAAGCTGGTCTTCAGCCCCACCCACTGAAACAAGTTCTGCCAAATCTCGGCGAGTTTCCCCGGCATCCGCACCTCGCCTAGGCCGAGCGTCTGGATCAACGGCACGAGACTCAGCAGCCCAGCGGCTTCCAGCAGTGTCACCGCCACGAGCAAGGCCGCCGACAGCACGATGCGCCGGCCGGCGTGGTCTAGGAAGCTGCGTAGCAAGGCGGATGACATTGTGCTGACGGACGCCGGGAGTCTGTTGCCGCCGGCCGGCCGAGAAAAGCAAAAGCGCGACCGGAGGGCCTGGTGCCGGCCGCCGAACCCGGAGGAAAGCATTTATAAGGAGAGCTGGAAGGCAGGAGGACCCGAGGCGTGCCGCCCTTAACGTTTCGGGCGACTTTTGAAACGGGCCCGGAGCGGAGCCCGCCGGGTCGCCCGCGCTCCCGTGCCACAACCCTCGGGCGGCAAGCAGCGACACGTTGCATCTCCTGCCTTCCTGCCCTCCTGATAAAACCCTTCTCCCGCCCCGCTCCTGGCCCTGAATTAGCCCTTCCAAACCGCCGTCCGTTCAGGGCATTTTTCAAACCATGAAAGCTTTTCGCCTGTTCGTTGCTGTCGTAGTCGTTGCCATAGTTCAGTCCGCCACCGCCCAAAACCCCGAGTGGATTTGGCACGCGAACGGAGGCAAGGCCCCCGGCAACAACGAGCGCCGTTTCTTCCGCAAGACCTTCACCCTCGACGCCAAGCCCACCAAGGCCACGCTCGCCGCCAGCGTGGACAATGAGGGCACCGCCTTCCTCAACGCCAAGTCCGTCGGCACCATCGTCACCTGGGAGCAGCCCATCTCGGTGGACGTGACCGCCGACCTCAAGGCCGGCGAGAATATCCTCGCCCTGCGTGGGATCAACCACGGCGGCGCGGCGGGCGTGGTCGCGCGGCTGGAACTTACCTTCGCCGACGGTAAGAAGCAGTCCATCGTCACCGACCTGACTTGGCTCGCGCACAGCGACGACGTCGTCGGCTGGCAGACGGCGGACTACAAGAAGGAGGGTTGGGAGAAGCCCATCTCCGTCGCCAAGCTCGGCGCGGCTCCGTGGGGTGACATCCTCGGTGGCGGCAACGCGAAGGGCGCGAAGGGCGCGCCCAAGGCCGCTGGCGGCAAGCGCGAGGCCACGCCCGCCGAGGCGCTCTACACGCTGCCCGGCTTCAAGACCGAGTTGCTCATCAGCGCCGAGCCGGAGGAAGGCTCGTGGGTCAACATGTGCAAGGACCACAAGGGCCGCCTCATCCTCAGCCCGCAGTTTCGCGCGAGCAATCCCGAAGGCGGCTTGCTGCGCGTGACGCTCGGCGCGGATGGCAAGGTCGCCAAGCGCGAGCTCATCGCCAAGCCGCTCTACGACGCGCAAGGCATGACCTTCGCCAACGGCGCGCTGTGGGTCGTGGTGAACAAATACTCGACCACCTTCGCCTCCGGCCTCTACCGCATCACCGACGACGGCAGCGATACGTGGTCCAAGATTGAACTCATCAAGGCGCTGCCCGGCGGCGGCGAGCACGGGCCGCACGCGGTGGAACTGGGGCCGGACGGCAATCTCTACGTGATGGCCGGCAACCACACCAAGCCCCCCGCCGACCTCGCGCCGACTTCGCCGCACAAGAATTACGCCGAGGACCACGTCCTCCCGCGCCAGCCCGACGGCAACGGCCACGCCACCGGCGTCATGGCTCCGGGCGGTTATGTTTGCCGCGTCAGCCCGGACGGGAAGAACTGGGAGTTCTTCTGCGCCGGCTTCCGCAACCAGTTTGACTTCGCCTTCAACTGCGACGGCGAACTGTTCGCCTGGGACGCGGACATGGAATACGACTGGGGTTCCCCGTGGTATCGGGCGACGCGGGTCAACCACGCCGTCTCTGGCGCGGAGTTCGGCTGGCGTTACGGCACCGGCAAGTGGCCCGACTACCACGCCGACAGCCTCGGCCCGGTCGTGGACATCGGCTTGGGCTGCCCCACCGGGGCGAGCAACGGCAAAGGCGCGAAGTTCCCCGCCAAGTATCAGCGCGCCATCTACATCATGGACTGGACCTACGGCCGCCTCATGGCCGTCCACCTCAAGCCCGAAGGCGCGAGCTACACGGCGACGTGGGAAAACTTCGTCGCTCCCGCCGGCCTCGTGGACAAGAGCATGGGCAAGTCCCCGCTGAACCTGACCGACCTCGTCATCGGGGACGACGGCGCGATGTATTTCTGCATCGGTGGCCGCGGCACCGCCTCCGGCCTCTACCGCGTGACCTACACCGGCAAGGAATCCACCGCGCCCGCTTGGACGCCGAACCCCGAAGGCGCCGAGGCCCGCGCCCTGCGCCGCAAACTCGAAGCCTACCACGGCAAGGCCGACCCGAAGGCGCTCGACTTCATCTGGCCGCACTTGAACAGCCCCGACCGCGCCCTCCGCTACGCCGCGCGCATCGCGCTCGAAGCCCAGCCCGTCCCGACTTGGCA
The DNA here is from genome assembly GCA_043731805.1 of Pedosphaera sp. Lineage (GTDB taxonomy): Bacteria > Verrucomicrobiota > Verrucomicrobiia > Limisphaerales > SXTU01 > SXTU01. Next base: position 10,310 of record JAYTIO010000047.1, read on the forward strand.
GGCCCGCGCGCTCGAGGAGAAGACCGCTGACGGCGGCCTCGCCGCGCTCCTGGCCCTCGCCCGGCTCGGTGGCAAGTCCGCGCAAGACGAGTGCCTCCGCGCGCTCGGCAAGTGGCCGCTCGCCACGCTTCCCGAGCGCCAGCAACTCGACAAACTCCGCGTCATCCAAGTCAGCCTCGCCCGCAACGGCCTACCCTCCGCCGACGTGGTGCAGCTTGCGGCCGAGAAACTTTCCGCCAGCTATCCCAACAAGGGCAACCTCGTGAACCGCGAGCTGTCCCAAGTGCTCATCGCCCTCGGCGCCCCCGGCGCGGTGGACAAGACCCTCACGCTCATGGCCGGCGCGCTCACGCAGGAGGACATGCTTCATTACCTCTTCCACCTCCGCACCGCGAAGAACTGGACCGTCGAACAACGCCGCGAGTATTTCAGTTACTGGGCGCAAGACCGCGCCCCTGCCGCGCATCAAGGGGACACCGTGAAGTGGTTCGAGGAAGCCGGCCGGTCCTACGGCAACGGCGCGAGCTACGGCAACTTCTACAAAAACTTCCTCACCGAGGCGAAGGCCAACCTCACCGACGCCGAGAAGACGGAACTCGCGCCGTTGCTCGCCAGCCTCCCCGCCGGTGCCCCGTCCGGCCGCAAGGGGGCCGTGAGCGACTTCCCCAAGCCGCAGACGCGCAGCTTCGTGAAGGCGTGGACGATGGCGGACTTCGAGGCCGACCTAGCCAAACCGCTCAAGGGCCGCAGCTTCGAGAAGGGTCGCCAGGCCTTCGTGGACGCGCAGTGCCTCGCCTGCCATCGCTTCGGGGTTGAGGGCGGCGGCATCGGACCTGACCTCACCGCCGTGAGCGCCCGCTTCAGCCGCCGCGACGTGCTGGAGAGCATTATTGACCCGAGCAAGGTCGTCTCCGAGCAGTTCCAGAATACGACCGTCTGGCTCAAGAGCGGCGAAGACCACACCGGCCGTCTGATGAGCGAAACCGGCGACCAACTCGTGCTCGTCCCGAACCAGCTTGAGCCTGACACGAAAATCACCGTGAAGAAGAGCGACGTGGCCCGGCGCAACTTCTCCAAGATCTCGCCCATGCCGCAGGGGCTGACGGACGCGTTGAGCAAGGAAGACCTGCTCAACCTGCTGGCGTTCATCGAGAGCTACGGCCGCAAGAGCGGCCCGGCCTTCGCGAAGTAGGCGGGCAGCCGCTGGCGCGGGGCAGCGGCAGCTTGCCCCCGCCCCCGCCACCCCCACCGCAGACTCGCAGGCAGCGTCCGACCTGTCACCCGCTTCATGAACTTCAAACTCACCAGCCTCCCCGTCACGTTGCTCGGCGCGATCCTCTGCGGGCTCTGCGGCCATCTGCCCGCCGCCGATGCGCCGCCCGCCACGCCCGCCAAGACCGTGCGCTTGCTCACGGTGGGCAACAGCTTTTCCGCGAACGCCACGCGGCCGCTGGATGCGTTGGTGAAGGCGGCGGGGCACAAGCTCATTCACCAACCGATCGTGGTCGGCGGCGCGTCGCTGGAGCTGCACTGGGGACGGGCCGCGTTGCACGAGAAAGACCCGCAGGACTCCGGCGGCCTCTACAGCAAGCAAAGCCTCAAGCAGCAGCTCACCGCGCAGCCGTGGGACTTCGTGACCATCCAGCAGGCGAGCATCAAGAGCCATGACATCGCGACCTACCGGCCGTTCGCCAAGCAGCTTCACGATTACATCCAGCAGCACGCGCCGAAGGCTGAGGTGCTGATTCACCAGACCTGGGCGTATCGCGTGGACGACCCGCGTTTCTCCCCCACCGCGCCAAAGGCCGGCGAGCCGGCGACCGCAGCGGACATGTATCGGATGCTCACGAGCGCCTACACGACCATCGCCGCCGAGCTGGGCATCCGCCGCCTCCCGGTGGGCGACGCCTTTTATCTCGCGGACACCGACCCGAAGTGGGGCTACCAACGGGACGCGAAGTATGACTTCAAGAACAAGGAGCAGACTGCCATGCCGGACCAGACGCACTCGTTGCACGTCGGCTGGCGCATGGCGAAGGGGAAGGACGGCAAGCCCACCCTCGGCATGGACGGCCATCACGCCGGCCCGGCGGGCGAGTATCTCGGTGCATGCGTCTGGTATGAAGTGCTCTTCGGCGAGAGCGTGGTGGGTAACGCGTTCGTCACGCCGGGCTTGGACAAAGCCTACGCGCGCTTCCTCCAGGAGACGGCGCACAAGGCCGTCCTCGCCTCCCGCACCCGGCAACTAACCACTCCTGCCGCGCCAGCGAAGTAAGCCGGCTGGCCACCCCGAGTCCTGTCCAGCTTCACGCGACTGCCGCTTGCATACCCTCCCAATCCGCCTCGACCGGGGAGAGCCCCCGGCCCGCCACCTGCCGCAGAGAGATTTGGTGAGCCATTGTAGCTCGCGGTCGACGCATCCACCGTTCATCAGTCAACCGCCCCTCCCTCGACGATAATACGGGTGCGGAACTAAACCCTTGTTCCGCCTCCACCCCTCGTGTCCAATCGAATGCCATGAGTTCTCCGCAGACGCCCACGCCCAAGCTCGACCTGACCCAGTGGCTGATTCTCACCGTCGCCAGCATCGGTTTCCTCTTCGACACCTACGAGCTGTTGATGACGCCGCTGGTTGCCGTGCCGGCCATCGCGGAGTTGCTGCAAGTGCCGCCGAACAACCCCATCGTCACGCAGTGGACCGGCAACCTCCTGTGGCTCACCGCGCTGTGCGGCGGCACGTTCGGGCTGTTGGGCGGCTGGCTGATTGACCGCTTCGGGCGCAAGACGGTCATGGCCGGGAGCATCTTCCTCTACGCCTTTTCGCCGTGTTGCGCGGCCTTCGCAACGACCCTGCCGGTCTTCATCTTCTTCCGCTGCACCACGTTCATCGGCGTCTGCGTCGAGTTCATTGCAGCCATCACTTGGCTGGCAGAACTCTTCCCGGACAAGCGCATGAAGGAGCTGGCGCTCGGCTACACGCAGGCGTTCGCGTCTGTCGGCGGGTTGCTGGTAACGGGCATCAACGTGTGGATTATCGGCCATGCGAACGAGCTACCAGCCTTGCCCGTGCCGGAGATTTTCAACACACACGCCACGTGGCGTTACACGCTGCTCACGGGCTTTCTGCCGGCCATTCCCATCGCGCTGCTGCTGCCGTTCGTGCCGGAGTCGAAGGTGTGGCTGGCGGGCCGCTCGTCCGGCTCGCTCAAGCGCCCGAGCTTCACCGAACTCTTCTCGCCCGAGCTGCGGCGCGTGACGCTCGTCACCGCCGGTCTCTCCGCCTGCGCTTATGGCGCGGCCTTCGGCGCGTTGCAGATGACCCCGCTGCGCGTCGCGCCCGGCCTGGCCGACATGGCCGAACACCGCACCGCGCTCAAGCCGTTGCAAGACGAAGCGAAGGAGCTGAACAAGCAGCTCGACGTCGTGATGGTCCCGTTCCGCGCCGCGACCGCTGAAGTGCCCGGCTTGCTGGAAGTCGCCGCGAACCGCGCGAAGCTTCGCATCGCCCAGCGCGGGCTGCGCAACGGCATGGAGAACCCCGCCACCTCAGAGCAGAAGAAGGCGGAGTTGAAAGCCCAGTTCGCCGCCTCGACCAACAAGTTCGCCGAGCTGGACGCCGCGTTGATCAAGCTCACCGAGGGCAAGCCCGACGCGAAGAAGGCCGTCATCGAGCGCGAGAAGATGCTCAAGCTCATCGGCGACAACCGCGCCAAGCAGGAGCCGTTCGACCTCGCCATCAAGGCGCGCGGCAACACCGTGCAGCTCTGGCAGGAACTCGGCGGCCTCGGCGGACGCATCGCGCTGGCCGCGCTGCTGGTTGTGGCCATGAGCCGTGGGACGTTGCTAAGGCTCTTCCAAGTGCCCGGCCTGCTCGTCATCCCGGTGACTTACATCTGGCTCTTCCGCGACCAGCCGGGGCTCTTCCAGTTCGGCATGGCGGCGGCGGGCTTCCTGACCGTGGCGCAGTTCAGCTACTTCGGGGAATACCTGCCGAAGATTTTCCCGCTGCACCTGCGCGGCACCGGCGGAAGCTTTGCGACCAACGTGGGCGGGCGAATGATTGGCACCTCGGCGGCGTTCCTCACCGCGAACATCATCGCACCGAACTTGCCCGGAAACACCTTCGAGCAGGTCGCCCTCGCCGCCGCCATCACCGGCACGGGCGTCTATGCCATCGGCCTGGGCCTGAGCTACCTGCTGCCCGAGCCGCCGGTGGAGGAGAAGCTCTGACCTCGTAGCCGCCGAGGTCAGGAGGCGGACTCGCGAGTCCGTCAGTTGGCAAAGCGGCCAAAGCGGGAAGCCACAGATGGACACAGATGGACACAGATTTTGGGCGGTAAGCAGGGGCACCTGTTGGATGACAGGGCGAGGCGGTCCTAGCTGTCCCCCATCTGTGTTTAGCTGTGGCTGAAGCGCTTCTTCCCTGATGAACCCAGCGTCACCCACCACCCGCGCCGACTGGCACGCGCGCCTTTTCCCGCGCGGCATCCCCTCGCTCTGGTGCCCGCTGCTCACGCACTACTGTGACGACGGATCGCTCGACCGCGAGCGCATCACCGCGCACCTGCGCCACCTCGCGCCGCACGTGAAGGGTTTTCTCATCCCCGGCTCGACGGGGGACGGCTGGGAAATGTCCGACGCAGAAATCCGCGAGCTGCTCGGCCTCGCGCAGGAGCAAACGACGAAGCTCGGACTTCACCGGCTCATCGGCGTGCTCAAGACGGAGGCGGCGGAAGCCAAGCGCATCATCCGCGAGACCGCGACGCTGGTAGAGCGAGACTCCGTCGAGCCCCGTCTCGAATGCAGCGAGGCGAACGCAGCTAGCATCTCGAGCGAGGTTACGACCAGCGGAGATGCTCGCTTCGCTCGCGCCTCCTGCGGCGGCAAATGGGGTTCGACGGAGTCTCACCCTACCGGGTTGGTTGGCTTCACCGTCTGCCCGCCGAAGGGCGCGGATTTGCCCCAAGCCGCCCTCCGCGATGCCCTGGCTGACATCTTGGAACTCGGCTTCCCCACCGCGCTCTACCAGCTCCCGCAGGTCACGCAGAACGAGATGTCGCCGGAGACGGTGGCCGACTTGGCCGCGCGCTTTCCGAACTTCATCCTCTTCAAGGACACCAGCGGCGCGGACCGCGGGGCGAACTCAGGCCAGGACTTTGGCGGCGTCTTCCTCGTGCGCGGCGCGGAGGGCGATTACGCGCGCTGGCTCAAGTCCGGCGGCGGGCCTTACGACGGCTTCCTCCTCAGCACTGCGAACTGCTTCGGGCGCGAGTTGCACCAGGTCATCGAGCTGCTGAAGTCAGGTCGCCGCGAGGAAGGCCAGCGTCTCTCGGACCGGCTCTCCGCCGTGGTGAAGGAAATCTTCGCGCTCGTCGCCGGGCTGACGGATGGCAACGCCTTCGCCAATGCCAACAAGGCGATGGACCACTTCTTCGCGCACGGGCCAAGCGCGGCCGGCGTGACCCCGCCGCGTCTGCACGCGGGCAGACGCTTGCCTGTCGAGGTGATCCGGCAGACGGGTGCGGCCTTGGAGCGCTACGGCTTCCTGCCGCAGCGGGGTTATCTGGAATGACCTTGGAACCGTTGCCCGGCGCTCAGTAAAGCAGGGGGAACTTCGCCGTCAGTTCGCGCACGCGGGCGCGGACCTTGTGGGCGGTCTCGACGTTCTTAAGGTCGAGCAGGACTTCGGAGATCATGTCCGCGATGGCGGCCATCTCGGCTTCCTTCATCCCGCGCGTGGTGCTGGCGGGCGTGCCTAGGCGGATGCCGCTGGCTTGGAACGGCGAGCGGGTCTCGAAGGGAATCGTGTTCTTGTTGGTCGTGATGCCGGCCTCGTCGAGGGCGATCTGGCTTTCCTTGCCGGTGATGCCGCGCGCGCCAACGTCCACGAGCATGAGGTGGTTGTCCGTGCCGCCGGAGACGAGGCGGAACCCGTTGCGGAGCATACCGGCGGCGAGCGCCTTGGCGTTGGCGACGATCTGCTGCTGGTAGGCCTTGAACTCGGGCTGAAGCGCCTCGTGGAAGCAGACCGCCTTGCCGGCGATGACGTGCATGAGCGGGCCGCCTTGGATGCCGGGGAAGACCTGGGAATCAATCTCCTTCGCATACTTCGCCGGGCACAGGATGAGGCCGCCGCGCGGGCCGCGCAGGGTCTTGTGCGTGGTGGTGGTGACGAAGTCCGCGTGCGGCACGGGGCTGGGATGCACGCCCGTGGCGACCAGGCCGGCGATGTGCGCGATGTCCGCGAGCAGCATGGCCCCGACCTCGCGGGCGATCTCGCCCATGCGCTTGAAGTCAATGACACGCGGGTAGGCGCTGGCCCCGACGGTGATCATCTTCGGCTTGTGTTCACGGGCCATGACGGCGAGCTGGTCGTAGTCAATGCGCTCGTCCTCCTTGCGCACGCCGTAGTGGACAATCTCGAAGAACTTGCCGGAGAAGTTCGCCTTGTTGCCGTGCGTGAGGTGGCCGCCGTGGCTGAGGTCCATCGTCAGCAGCTTGTCGCCGGGCTTCAGGAAGGCGAAATAGACGGCCATGTTCGCGCCGGAGCCGGAATGGGGCTGGACGTTCGCGTGCTCCGCGCCGAAGAGCTGCTTGGCGCGCGCGATGGCGAGGGTCTCGACGACGTCCACGTTTTCGCAGCCGCCATACCAGCGCTTGCCGGGGTAGCCCTCGGCGTATTTGTTCGTCAGCACGGAGCCTTGGGCCTCCATGACGGCGGGGCTGGTGAAGTTCTCGCTGGCGATCAGCTCGATGTTCTCCTGCTGGCGCTGCCGCTCTTTGGCGATGGTTTCAGCGATGGCAGGGTCCACGGCGGACAGACGCAATCCAGTGTTGGGTTCCATTTTTTTAACTCTTCGTTCATGCCGCCCGCCCTCGAACTCGGCGGCGAGAAAGGCGTCCACAATTTTCCGGCCCTCGTCGGGCGAAGTCAGCCGCTGGCCGAGGCACAGGACGTTGGCGTCGTTGTGCTGGCGGGTGAGGCCGGCCATTTCCTCGTTGAACACGAGCGCGGCGCGGATGCCGGGCACCTTGTTCGCCGTGATGCTCATGCCCACGCCGGAGGTGCAGCAGAGCAGGCCGAAGTCGGCGTTGCCCTCGGCCACCTGCTCGGCGACGAGCTTGGCGTAGTCGGGGTAGTCCGTGGACTCGGACGAGTTCGTGCCGAAGTCCAGCACGCGGACGTGCCGTTGCTCCAGGTGCCGCTTCAGCGCTTCCTTGAGCTGAAGGCCGCCGTGGTCCGCGCCGATGGCGAAGGTCACCGCGCGTCCGTTGCCCGGGCCGTCGCCGTCTTGCTCGACGAACCGCATCATGGACTCAATGCCCTGCTCGATTTGGTCGCGGCAGTTGAGATACACCTCCAGGTCGCCGCCAATCGGGTCGGCGATGTCCTTCTCCCAGAAGTCCAGCGTGTCGTCGAATTCGCGCAACACGAAGGTCTTCTCCTCGGCCTGCGGGTAGAGCAGCGTGACCGCTTCCACGTGGCCGCGCGTCATGCCGAAGATGAAGTCCGCCTCCTGCACCATCGCGCCGGTGAGCATCCGGCTGCGCTGCCCGGTGATGTCGATGCCGAGCTGTTTGAGGCCGGTGACGGCGTGATGACTGGGGGACTGCCCGTTGATCGCCCCGACGCCGGCGGAGAGCACGCGGAATTCGCTGCGGCCCTTCACCGCGTGCCGAAACAAACCCTCTGCCATCGGGCTACGACAGATGTTTCCGGTGCAGACAAACAGGATGGTTTTGGTGCGTGCCAAGCGGGGCCAAGATGACGGCGCGAGGGAGGAAGCGTCAACGCGGAAATCCAAAACTGCGGCAGTGCCGGTGGGACGTCCCGGCGCTACCTCGGCACCGCCTTGATGTCGAACTCGCTCTTGCCGCCCACGACGGCGCGACCGGAGATGCGACCGGGGGACTGCTCCTTTTGCGATTGCTGGGGCAGGTAGTTCTGGCCCAGGGGAAGTGGGTCGGAAAGGGCGTTGGTGGGGTTGGCCTTCTCCTGCTTATCCGCCGACTGCCGCCCCAGCCGCACGCCACTATAGCTGGTCGGTTGCAACGCGGGCGTCGCCAGAGCGGGTTGGGCGGCCTCAGCGGGCAGCCACTCACCGCGAAACTCGACCGACTGGTTGAGTTTGCGGTTCACGCCGTTGGCGTAGAAGCGGTAGGCCGACTGTGGGTCGGCCGACTGGGCTGACTGGCTGGTGGCGTCCTTGCGCTTCGTTGCCTCGTCGAACTTGGCCGCGCCTTTCATCCGACTTTCCTCGACCGGCGAGGGGGTCACGGTGCCGTCGTAAGTCGAGCCATCGGCATCCACGATGCGCACGCGGTCGCCGGTGCGCTCGAAGGCGAAGTCCTGCAGCACCTGCGGCACGGGCGGGGAGTTGAAGTTCTGCCGGTAGCCTGCTCGGTTGTCCAACTGCTGGAACCGCTGGCGCACCGGGGCTACCTCGGTGACGGCGCTGACGCCCAACCGCACCGGGGTGCTGGCGGCAATCGGAGCGGCCCCAGTCAGATGCACCGCCCGCTGGAGTTCGATGTTGGCCAGCTTGAGCTTCGATTCGTCGTCGGTCGCCTTCGACTCGGCGGCTTCCGTGGCTTTGAGCGCCTTGGCAAGTTGCATCCCTTCGCCCGCCGCAGGCTTCTCCGCGAACCTCTTGTCCGCGTCCCTCGCGAACACGTTCGCTGACTTCGCGGCGGCCGGGGCAGCGACGGGAGCGGGGGGCGGCGCGCCGCGGTCGTTGCTCTTGAAGTTGTTCACGGACGGGGGCGGCGCGGCGGCCACGCTGCGGCGATTGAGTGTCTCCTCTTGCGGCACCGCCGGGAGCGGAGCGGTGGCCGCCACCGGGGCGGATTGCTTGGCCCGCGCCGGACTCTGGGCAACAGGCGGTGCTTGGTCCGCTACGACGATGGGCGGCGGCACCGGCAGTTGGTCGGGGAACGTGCGCTGTTGCTCTCGCTGGCGCGGGTCGTTGCGCAACACCGCGAGCACGACGGCCAGGCACGCGAACATCGCGCCGCCCCAGAGGACGCGCTGCTTGTGCCGGGCGAAGAATCCCGGCTGCTGGTGCGACATCACGAACGACCGCACGAAGTTCTTGGCCGCCTCCTCCGAAGTGAGCAGCGGGCGGCTGGCCGTGCGCGCGACCTCGCTCTGGAGCATCTTCCGCGTGGCGGGATGCAGCTCGAGTGGCGCGCCCGCCTGCTCGCGCCGCCGCCGCTGGTAGGCCAGCAGGTGTTGTTCGAGGTCGCGTTGGGGTTCGTGGGCCATGCGCGGGTCAGGTTCGGAGAATGGGATTAAGAGTAAGATTACGAGTAAGGGTAAGAAGCGAACTGGCCGGCGAAAGCGCAGCGTTCTTACTCGTAATCTTAATCATCGGCTTCATCGTGCTCCCGGGTTGGACGGGGAAACCGCCGCTTTCCCCCCGGCGAAGATGGGCCGGGCGATTTCCTCCAGCTTGTCGAGGCACTTGCTCAGGCGCGAGCTGACCGTCTTTTCGTTCAAGCGGAGGGAGCGGCTAATCTCTTCGTAACTCAGGTCCGCGAAGTAGCGCAGCTCGATAATCTCCTGGCACGGTCCGCCGAGCTGTTCCAGCGCGTGGCCGACCAGCAACGCGCGCTCGGCGTGCAGCAGCAGGCCATCTGGCCCCGGCAGGTGGCTGGGCGCGTCGAGCGTCAGGCCCGTCACCGGGTCTTCCGCGTGGAGCGAGAGCGGTTGTTGGCCGCCGCCGCGCTTGGCCGCGCGCAGTTTATCGAGGTAGTCGCGCGCCTTGTTGCCCGCGATGCGGAACAGCCACGTTTGGAGCTGGCAGTCGCCGTGGAAGTTGCCGATGTGCTTGATGACGGAGAGGAACGTCTCCTGCGCGATCTCGTCCGCATCCTCGCGCGAGAACTGCGGCGAGAGCTGGAAGATGTAGCGCCCCACCGCCGCGTAATGCAGGTCAAAGAGGTCGTCCCACGCGCGCGCGTCGCCGCGCCGGCAGCGCGCGACCAGCTCGGATTCGCCGGCGGAACTCATGGGCGCGGAGACTACCAAAGGCCGGGTGAGCCTGGCGAGTCCGGCAGTGGGCCGCCGCCGCCCGCCGCGCCGGGACCGCCAGGAGGCGGGAGCCGGCCGTAGTAAAAGCATTGACACCAACGGCCCCCTTCGACAGGTTGCGAGCGAATTAACCGCCAGATTCCCGCCGCCGCAAATTGAGCGTGGGTCAATCCTCAGCCGAAATTCCCCGGTAGTAGTCACCGCGTTTGATTGAACGCGCTTCCGTGGCAGCTAGTCGAATACCAGATCACCGGCAGGCATTATTGGCCCGCCAACCAACACAACTTAGTTTCCGTTCCCCGTATGCCACGAATTGCCAAACCGAAGGTCGCCAAGGTCAAGCGGCCCGCCGCCACCGCCGAAGCCGAAGCCCCCGCCGAGTTGACCGCGCCCGCCGCCTCTGTAACCGCCGCGCCCGAGTCCATGTTCCCCGCCGAGGCGCCCGCCATCGCGTCCGCCGCGCCGGTCGAGGAGTTTTCTCCCGGTGCCGGCCGGGCCAGCGCCGCACCGGAACCCGCCGTTGCCCCCGTGCCTGAGCCGCCGCCGCCCGCGCCTGCACCCGCAGCGGAAAGGGGACAGTCCGCACCCAAACACCAGAAGCAGAAGGGCCCCAAGCCCGCTCCCGCTCCCGCCCCCGAGCGCTCCGCGCCCGAAATCAAGGGCGCACCGCTGGCCATCTCCTCGTTGCAGGCCCTCTCCATCGCCGACCTCAATAAGATGGCCAAGGACATGGGCGTGGAGAACTACGGCACCCTCCGCAAACAGGAAGTCATCTTCGCCATCCTGAAGAAAAACGCCGAAGGCGCCGGCGGCCTCTTCGCCGAGGGCGTCCTCGAAGTCCTGAGCGAAGGCTTCGGCTTCCTCCGCTCGCAGGCCTTCAACTACCTGCCCTGCCCCGAAGACGTTTACGTCTCCCCCTCGCAGATCCGCCGCTTCGACCTCCAGACCGGCGACCTCGTGGCCGGCCAGATCCGCCCGCCCAAGGAGAAGGAGAAGTTCTTCGCCCTGCTCAAGGTCGAGTCCGTCAACCACATGGAGCCCGACAAGGCCAAGGAGAAGACGCACTTCGACAACCTCACGCCGCTCTTCCCCAACAAGCGCTTCATCCTCGAGACCGACCCCACCGAGCTTTCGACGCGCGTGCTGGACCTCGTCTGCCCCATCGGCAAAGGCACGCGCGGCGTCATCGTCGCCCCGCCGCGCACCGGCAAAACCGTGCTGCTCCAGAAGCTCGCCAACGCCCTCATCAAGAACAACCCCGAGGTCTATCTCATCATCCTGCTGATTGACGAGCGCCCCGAGGAAGTCACCGACATGGAGCGCTCGTGCAAACCCGCCGAGGTCATCGCGTCCACCTTCGACGAACCCCCCGAGCGCCACGTCCAAGTCGCCGAGATGGTCATCGAAAAGGCCCGCCGCCTCGTCGAGCACAAGAAGGACGTCGTCATCCTGCTCGACTCCATCACGCGTCTAGCCCGCGCCTACAACACCGTCCAGCCGCACTCCGGCAAGATTCTCTCCGGCGGCGTGGACGCCAACGCCCTGCACAAGCCCAAGCGCTTCTTCGGCGCGGCGCGCAACATCGAGGAAGGCGGCTCGCTCACCATCATGGCCACGGCCCTCGTGGACACCGGCAGCCGCATGGATGAAGTCATCTTCGAGGAGTTCAAGGGCACCGGCAACATGGAGGTCCACCTCGACCGCGGCCTCGTGGACCGCCGCATCTTCCCCTCGATCAACGTCGAGCGCTCCGGCACCCGCAAGGAAGAGCTGCTCTACCACCCGGACGAATACAACAAGGTTGTCCTCCTGCGCCGCGCCCTCACCGGCGTGCCGCCCGTCGAGGCCATGGAGCTGTTGCTCAACAAGCTCAAGAAGACCCCGAGCAACATCATGTTCCTCCTCGGCATGAACGCGGGCTGAACGCCGCCAACTCTCCTCCCTCTCCCCTCCTCGAAGGAGGGGAGAGAATCTACGGCCCGCGAGCCCGCGATTTCAGCCCTCGAATCCGCGTTGGTAGGGCGCGCTGTCCCCAGCACGCCGTCGAGGTTCTGCGGCGTGCGGGTGGCCGACGGCGGGGTGAGGACACCCCGCCCTACCACCGCTGCCTCACTTCCGCAGCGCCGCTTCAATCGCCGCCTTCATCCGCGCCTCGCTCCCGGGCGCGACCCAGCACCAGTCCCCGAGATTGGAATCCTTCTCCGCCCACGCGCGCTCGACGGGGATGTAGCCCGGCGCGCTCTCGCCGTAGCCCGCCACCATCACAAACGTGTCCGGCCGCACCGCCTGCGCGTGCAGTTGATACTCCACGTAAGCCTCCGCCGGCAGCAGGAGGAACTGCGCGGGGCCGAAATCCACCGCCGGCACATCGATCGGCTGCCCCGTCGCTGCCCGCTTGCGCCACGACAGGTTCATCGCCGCCAGACACTGCGCGAACGGTTTCTGGTCCGCCGCGAGCAGCTTCTCCGAGCCCGCCACAGTGAAGCCCTCCGGCTCGTTGCGCGCCTCCAGCGTCAGCGGCACGGAGCGAAATTTCATCTGCTCCAGCGGCACTTTTTTCGTGTCGCGCCACGCCTCGGCCATCGCCTGGTAAATCCGACCCGCCAGCACCACGCGGTTCTCCCTCATGCCCGGATTGTATTTGCCGGCCGTCACGTTCCCGCTGCAACCGGAGAAGTAAACCTGCGCCACCCCCGGCAAATCCTCCTGCCGCCGCCGCCGCGCCAGCCCGGGGAAGTCCGCCGACACCTCGCCGCCGCCGTAGTAGCTCATGGGGTGAACGGCGTAGTTGCTCAAGGCGACGAGCGGTGTGTTCCCGTTCCAGAAGCTCAACGTCTTGAGCATCGGATCAATGTCCCCGTCGTCCGCCTGCGCCGCCAGCACGTTGCTGTTCCGGCTCATGCGCCCGTAGGAAACCTTGCCGTCGGGCAACACGTAGCGGCGGTTGGAAGCCACCTTCTCCACCCGCGCCTGCCCGAGCCCGAACTGCGTCACGCGCGCGGCGGACTTCAGACTTTCCCGCAGCGCCTGGGCCACCCGCTGGACGGCCTCCTCGTGGAAGTCCACATCGCAGACCGTCCCCGCACACCTGTGCGCTTTGAGGATGCGCTCTGCTTCAAGGTCCGCCACCGGCGCATCGTGGACGTGCGTGCTGGAGACCAAGACCCGTTCCCGCTCCGTGCCAGCGGCCTCCGCCAGCACCTCCCGCCAGCGGTCGAAGGCCGCGTTACGGATTTCGCACCAGTCCACCGAGACCAGCACGACGGGCTTGTCCCCACCCAGCAGAACGATGCCCTTGGCGAAGAGCGGGTCCGCGACGGATTTGGAAAGCCACGCGCCACCCATCATCCCGTGGCCCACCGGCACCGTCACGTCGGCCGAGAAGGCGGCGAGCCGGAACTCGGGCGCGACCGCCGCCAGCGCCCGGCCCACCACGAGCGTGCCGGCCGAGGCCAACGTGTGGGCGAGAAACTTTCTCCGGGAGGTGCGGCGTTGGATTGGATTCACGCGGCATCCGACGCGGCTGAAGGGGGAGAAATTCCGCCGGCCACGCGGGCGCTTCGGCCAGTGGGGCGCACCGATGAAGACCGCTGTAGGCGCAGCGTCAGCCATTGCGTCCGAATGACCGAACCCAAAGCCCCAATGCCAGCCCCCTACGCCCTCACCCGCGCCCCGCTCTCCCGCCGCACCTTTCTGCGCGGCACGGGCGTTGCACTCACGCTGCCGTTCCTCGATGCCATGCGCCCCGCGTTCGGAGCCGACGCGAGCAAGGCCCCGCCGCGCCGCATGGTGTGCATCGAGACGAACATGGGCATCCTCCCGCAGTTCTTCTTCCCCGAGCAGCCGGGCAAGGACTACGCGCCCAGCCCGTATCTCGAACGTCTCGCGGCGCACCGCCAGCAGATGACCGTGCTCTCGGGCACGAGCCATCCCGGCGTCACTGGCGCGCACGCGGCGGAGAAGTGCTTCCTCACCGGCACGCCGCACCCGGAGCGTGGTGGCTTCCGCAACTGGATTTCCCTCGACCAGTTCGCCGCCGAGCGCGTCGGCAACCACACGCGCTACCCCTCGCTCGTGCTCGCGATGAGCAACGAAGGTTCCACCCTCAGCTACACCCGCAGCGGCGCGCCCATCCCGTCCGAGAAAAGCCCGAAGAAGCTGTTTCAAAAACTCTTCATCCAAGGCAACCCCAAGGAAGTCGCCGCCAACGTCGAGGCCATCAAACAAGGCCGCAGCCTCCTCGACTTCGTCGGCGACCAGTCCAAGCGCCTCAACCGCTCGCTCTCGAAGGCCGACCAGTCGCGCATGGACCAATACTACACGTCCGTCCGCGACCTCGAACAGCGCCTGCACAGCTCGGAGGAATGGGAATACAAACCCAAACCCGTCGTCACCGCCAAGGCCCCCGAGGACATTGATGACGGCAAGGAGTTCGTCGCCAAGACCCGCCTGATGTTCGAGGTGATGAAGCTCGCGCTGGAGACCGACTCCACGCGCATCGTCTCGCTCTTCATTGACACCACGGTCATCCACAACATCACGCACCACGGCAACCGCCCCGAGGTGCTGGGCGAATTGCGCGGGCACGAGGAGAAGCAGTTCGACGCGCTCAACGGCTTTTTCACCGCGCTCGCCACGACGAAGGAGGAGAACCAGACCTTGCTCGATCGCACGATGGTCCTCTACGGCACGCCGATGGGCAGCGCGAACTCGCACTCGAACGTGAACCTCCCCGTGCTGCTCGCGGGCGGCGGCTTCAAGCACGGCCAGCACCTCGCCTTCAACAAGGACAACAACTACCCGCTCACGAACCTCTTCGTCTCCATGCTCCAACGCCTGGGCATCGAGACCGACCAGTTCAGCACCGGCAAGGGCACGCTGCGCGGACTGGAGCTGGCGTGATGCGCTTTCTGGCAGGTTTCCTTGGCCTCGGCTGGCTCACCTTCGCGACGCCGGCTGCGCCCGCGCCCGTGCCCACGCACGCGGACGTCTCTTTTGGCCCGAGTCCGCTTCAGCTCCTCGACGTGCATCTGCCCAAGGACGGCAGCGGGCCGTTTCCCGTTTTGCTTTGGTTCGGCGGCATCTGGAAGCCGAGCAAGGGCGTGCCGGACCTTAACCGCTTTCTCCCGCAACACATCGCCGTCATCGGCGTGCAGACGCGCACGCTGACCGGCGGCCTGGAGGAGAAGGCGTCGCCGCCCGCAGCCTACGTGCTGAACGACGCCGCGCGCGCGGTGCAGTTCGTGCGGCTGAACGCGGCGAAGTGGAACCTCGACCCGCAACACATCGCTGTGGGCGGTGGGTCGCAAGGCGCGTTGCCCGCGCTCTACGTCGGCTGCGTCCCCGACCGCGCCAACCCCAAGGCGACCGACCCCGTCGAGCGCATCTCGTCGCGCGTGACGTGCGTGGCGGCGTATCGCAGCCAGCCGAGCATTGACCCGCAGCGGATGCAGGAATGGGTGCCGGGTGTGAAGTGGGGCGCACCCGCGCTGGGTTGCAGTTTCGAGGAGTCGCTCAAGCGCCGCGCGGAACTGCTGCCGTTCATCCAAGCGTGGTCGCCCGACGCGCTGCTGCACCAGGGCGCGGCCCCGAGCTACTTCGAGAACAACTGGGGCCTGACCCAGCCGGCGACGGTTACGGAGATGGATTACAAGGTGCATTCGCCCGCGTGGGCGCTGGGTTTCCAGCAGCTCGCCCACCGCGCCGGGGCCGTGTGCCATGTGAAATTCCCCGACCACCCGACCGACGGCTACCAGGACATCTGGGATTTTCTGGTGACGGAGTTGAAGCGCCCTGTGGCGGCCAAGGTCAACTGAACACCTATGACCAACACAACCTCCCTCCCCCGTCCTATCCGGCTGCTGGTGCCACTCGCCGCGTTGGCGGCGCTCGCAAGCTTGCCCTTGCTGGCCGCCGAACTGCGGGTGCCGGAGGCGTTCGCCTCCATTCAGGCTGGCGTGGATGCCGCGCGTCCCGGGGATGTGGTGCTCGTGCAGCCGGGAACCTACCGCGAGCGCGTGCGGCTCAAGGAGCGCGTCACCCTGCGCAGCGCGGGCGATGATGCGCCGGGGAAACTGGGCCTGGCCCGCGCCGAGGCCACGGTCATTGACGGCACGGGCAAGGCCGAGACCGCCCCCGGCGTCGCGATGGCCGAGGGCGCGGTGCTCGACGGCTTCAGCATTACGGGCGTCGGCCGCTATGACGACGCGGAGTGGCAGCGGCATTTCGCCACGCGCGGAAACGAGCAGGCCCACGAGCACATCGGCGCGCCGGGCGTCGCGGGCGTGAGCATCCAAGGCGTGAACTGCGAGGTGCGCGGGAACATCGTTCACCACGTTGGCTACACGGGCATCGCCATCACGGGCGTGGACGGGCGCGCCTGCACGCCGCTCGTCGTGAGCAATGTCTGCCATCGCAACATGGGCGGGGGCATCGGCTCGAGGAACGGCTCGCGGGCGACCATTCGCGGCAACACCTGCTTCGAGAATTTCTACGCCGGCATCGGCCACGAGAACGCCAGCCCGTTGGTGGAGTTGAACCGCTGCTACGGCAACATCCGCGCCGGCATCGGCATCAGCGAGGGTGCGTCCCCGAACGTCCGCTCGAACCTCTGCTATCTCAATCGCCGTGCCGGCATCGGCATCCGCACCGGGGCCAACACGCGGCCCATCGTCGAGCGGAACGAGTGCCGCGACAACGGCATGGCGGGCATCGGCGTCGAAGAGGAGGCGGAGCCGGTGCTGCGCTTCAACCGCTGCTTCCGCAACGCGCTCGCCGGCATCGGCGCGCGGGACCACGCCCGCCCGCTCATCCTCGGCAACGAGTGCTTCGAGAACGGCGAGGCAGGCATCGGCCTGATGACGGGCCGCG
Source organism: Pedosphaera sp. (assembly GCA_043731805.1). Lineage (GTDB taxonomy): Bacteria > Verrucomicrobiota > Verrucomicrobiia > Limisphaerales > SXTU01 > SXTU01. The sequence goes on from JAYTIO010000047.1 coordinate 27,213, forward strand.
AGACGCAGGTCAGCAGCAACTATTGCCACCTGAACAAGACGGCGGGGGTGGGTTTGGCCGGCGGCGGGACGAACTCCGTCACGTTGACCGGCAACCGGCTCATCCAAAACGGCACCGTGGCCGTCGGCATCAACGCGGGCTGGACGGCGACGTTGACCGGCAACGAGCTTTCGCGAACCAACGACATGCCGCCGCTCGTGATGGTCGCGGAAGGCGCGTCGGCGGTGTTCACGAACAACACGCTGCGCGGTGGCGGGGTCGCCGCCATCCGCGTGGCCGGCCACGTGACCGCGCAGAACAACCGCTTCGAAGGCACCGCCGTGCGCAAGGGCGGCCCGCCGAACTTCGGCGTGTGGGCCTTGCCCGGCGCGCGAGTGGAGCTGACCGGCAACACCGTGAGCGGCTGGCGGCACGCGCTCTATGGCGAGCGCGCGGAGGTCATCGCCCGGAACAACTCGGTGAAGGACGCCATTACGGCCGCGTTCCGACTGCGCGGGAGCGCCGCCGGCACGGTGGTCACGGGCAACCACATCACGGGCACCGGAGTGAAGGAACTGCTGGTCGAGCCGGAGGGAAAATGACTCCTGCCGTAGCAACCGGAACGTGCTTCTCGCTGCCATCTCTTCCCACCATCCCAAACAAAACCATGCGCCTGAGCCCCGTTCTCCTCCTGCTCCTGACCCAAGTCGTCGTCTTGGCCGCCGACTCACCCGGCGTCGTCATCAACCAGGAGCGCCTCGCCCGGCTCAAGGCCGCCACCATGCCAAAGTTCGACCAGCCGCTGCACTTCAACTCCCCGGAGGCCGACGCCATTCTCGCCGCCCTCGAAGTGTTCCCGCCCGACAACCCTTGGAACATCCCCGTGGACGCCTGGCCCGTCGCGCCCAACTCGGCGGCGATGATTGCGGCCATCGGCGGGGCCAAGCCGCTGCGCTACAACCCCGACATGGGCTTCGTGCTCGTGCCGCCGGGGCAGAAGAAGGTGGAAGTTAAAATCAACGCCTACGCCAGCGAGTCCGACCCCGGCCCGTTCCCCGTGCCGGCGAACGCCTTGATTGAAGGCTGGCCCGCCACGTTCAAACGCGACGCCGCCACGCTCACGCTCACGCTCGACGATGTTCAGCGCGGCAAGCCCACGCTCGACGCTGACCGCCACGGCATCGTCGTGGACCCGGTGAACCGGATGCTCTACGAGTTCTACCGCCTGACAAAGACGGACGCCGGCTGGGTCGCCGAGCAGTCCTCCGTCTTCAACCTTGCCTTGAACAAGCTGCGCCCCGACGGCTGGACCAGCTCCGACGCGGCCGGCCTGCCCATCTTCCCCTCCGTCGTGCGCTACGACGAACTCAAGCGCGGCAAAATCGAGCACGCGCTGCGGGTTACCTTTCACAACACCCGCCGCGCTTACGTTTACCCGGCGACGCATTACGCGAGTCGCAAGACCGACCCGAACCTTCCCCGCATGGGCGAGCGCTTCCGCCTGCGCAAGGATTTCGACACCTCGAAGTTTCCCCCCGAGGTGAAGGCCATCCTCGAAGCCCTGAAACGCTATGGCATGATGAACGCCGACAACGGCATCGACTGGGCCGTCTCCGTCGCGCCCGACGAGCGCATCCCGGTCTTGCACGACGAACTTCGTCGGGTGAAGGGGTCGGACTTCGAGGTGGTCGTGGCCCCGCCCGGCTACGTGCAACCGAAGTAAAATCCTTGTCCGTAATCATTCTTTCGCCCGGGCATGACGTGCTCCCGAGTCGTGTCTTTCTGGACCAGTAAGCGCCGCAATCCAAAAGCACCACGGCCAGCACCTGTTCCGCAAGCCGTTGCCCCTGAGGATTGGGCCGTGTTGCGCGGCTCATCCGCCCGTCACCCTATCAGCCCGGGGATCGGCGGGCTGTGGTAGAAGAGGTTCGGCCGGCCCTGTTCATCCAGCCAGTGCGCGTCCTGCGGGATGCCCAGCGCGTCGTAGATCGTCGCGGCGAAGTTCTCCGGCGTCTGCGGCGCGCTCGCCGGGTAGCCGCCGAGCTTGTCGGACGAGCCAATGACGTTGCCCCCTCGCACGCCGCCGCCGGCGAAGAACACCGTCTGCACCGCGCCCCAGTGGTCGCGGCCCGGCAGCTTGTTGGCCCCGGGCAGCGTGGAAATTTTCGGCGTGCGTCCAAACTCACCGGCCATCACCACCAGCGTGTCGTCCAGCAGGCCGCGCTCGTGCAGGTCGTCGAGCAGTGCGGATACGGCGCGGTCCATCGGCGGCAGCAGGAAGTTCTTCAGGTTCGGAAACGCCGACTCGTGCGTGTCCCAGCTTTCGTTGTTGCCCAAGTTCACCTGCACGAGCCGCACGCCCGTCTGCACCAGCCGCGACGCCAGCAGCAGCGACCAGCCGAAGGAGTTGCGCCCGTAGCGCTCCTGCGCCTTCGGGTCCGCGTTGGTCACGTCGAAGGCCCCGGCGATCTTGCCATCCGTTAGCAGCGACGTGGCCATCTGCCAGTAACGGTCGTGGTCCACCGCCTCCGCCGCGTGGGCGAGCTGCGTCCGCTGGCCGTTCAGCTCGTTGGCCAAGGCCAGCCGGTCGCGCAGGCGGCCGTCCGCAAGCCAGTGGGGCAAGGTCAGATTCGGCGCGCGGAAGTAGAGCGAGGCTTGCTCCTTCGCACCCTCGGCGTGGTGGAAGAGGTATTCGGGATACGCACCGTAGTTCACCGGGTTGTAAGGCGCGCAGTCGAGGAACCACGGCTCACGGCGTTTGCCGGCGACGCCCGCGAACTGCCCCGGAATCACGCGGCCCGTGCGATGCACAATCTTCTCCGGCAGGATGAGCGCGGGCGGCAGGTTGTTCTTCGGGGCGAAACGAGTCGCGGCCAGCGCGGCGATGGAGGGCCAATCGGAGTCCTTGGGCCGGTTCGGGTCGAAGCCCAGCGGGATGTCCGAGCGGCCCGTGAGCATGATGTGATGGCTCGCCGAGTGGTCGTTGGACTTGTGCGTGAGCGAGCGGCAGAGCGCCCAGCGCTCGCTGCGTTTGGCCAGCTCCGGCAGGTGCTCGCAGATGTGCAGACCCGGCGTGCGCGTGGGGATGGGCTTGAACTCGCCGCGAATGCCCGAGGGCGCGTCGGGCTTCATGTCGAAGCTCTCGTGCTGCGCCAGCCCGCCGGAGAGGAAGATGTAGATGACGGACTTCGCCCGCTCGCGGCCCGGGCTGCCGGCGGCGCGCAGCCAGCTCAAGTGATTCATCCCCAGGCCCAACAGGCCAATCGCGCCCGCCTGCACCGCCGTGCGGCGGGAGGTGGCGGTCGGGGCCGGGGGCTGGAGCGGGGCGGTCATCGAATTCGGTCGCGGGTATGGACGCGCGGTTGTCCGAATCAAATCACGCGTTTTGCGCCGGTCAGCTGAGAAATCGGCGCTAAAAATGGGGGGCCTCCGGCCATCGCCGCGCGCACAGTATGTCCTCAATCACGCGTTGTGGGTCGTGCTGGTTGGCCCGGCGGCAACTCATCCCAGCCCGACGGGCACCAAGAAACTCCGCCGCCCCAGGCTCGCGCCCAAGCCACCCGAGCCGGCGAAGAAGGCTTGAACGCGAGCCCGCCTTCCAAGCACGATAGGCCCATGAAAGACACCGTTGGTCTCTCTCACCCAGCCAAGCCCACCGCGAAGGACACGGTCCGGCTCCCGCGCCCAGCCAAACCTTCCGCGAAGGAAACCGTCCGCCTCGACCGTCCGCCGTCAACAAAACTGCCGACCGCGGGCACCACTCTGGAAGACTTCTTGAAGCAGCAAAAGCCGCATGTGGAACCGCCGCCGCAGTGACCCGCTGGCGGGCCTTGGCTACACCTCAATCGCCTGGTGCGGCACCGGCACGGTGACTTCGGCCTGGGGCAGGAGGGGCTTCAAAGTTTCCGCGAACGCGAGCGAGGACTCCTCCTCGCCGTGGATGACGAAGGTCTTCTTGATGTGGCCGGTCAGGGACTTCACGTAGCCGGACAACTCCTCGCGGTCCGCGTGGCCGGAGAAGGCGTCAATCTTCGCCACCCGCGCGCGGATGGTGTGCGGCTCGCCGAAGATATTCACCGGGCTGCGGCCGGCCATGATCTGCGCTCCGAGCGTGTGCTCCGCGCAGTAGCCGACGAAGAGGATGAGGTTCTTCGGCTCGGCCCCGTGGTTCTTCAAGTGGTGCAGCACGCGGCCCGCCTCCGCCATGCCGGACGCGCTGATGATGATGGCGGGCTCCTTCAGCTCGTTGAGCTTCCGCGAGTTCGTCACCTCGCGGATGTAGGTGAGGTTCTCCATGCCGAAGGGGTTACCCTTCTCCCGCAGGAACGCGTAGGTCTGCTCGTCGAAACACTCCGGGTGCAGGCGGAAAATCTCCGTGGCGTTCGTGCTCAACGGGCTGTCCACGAAGATCGGCACGCGCGGCAACTTGCCCGCGTCCGTGAGTTGGTGGAGCGCATAGACAATCTGTTGGGTGCGGCCCACCGAGAACGCGGGGATGATCACCTTGCCGCCGTCGCGCAACGTGTCGCCCACGAGCGCGGCCAATTCGTCGCGTGCGTCCACGGGGCTGGCGTGCAGCCGGTTGCCGTAGGTGCTTTCAATCTGGAGGAAGTCCACGTTCTCCACGGGCTGCGCGTCACGGAGGATGTCTTGCCCGGGCCGCCCAATGTCGCCGCTGAAGAGGTAGCGGAATTTCCGCCCGCCCTCACGCACATCCAGCACCACCTGCGCGGAGCCGAGGATGTGGCCGGCGTCGCGGAACGTCACCGTGACGCCGTCCGCCACCGGCATGGGGCGGTCGTAGTTGATCGCGACGAACTGCCGGATGGCGCGCTCGGCGTCGGTGGCCGAGTAGAGCGGTTGCACGGGCGGCTTGCCTTGCTTCGCGTGCTTTTTGGAAACGAACTGCGCGTCCGCCTCCTGAATCGAGGCGGAGTCCTCCAGCATGATGCTGGCGAGGTCGCGCGTGGCGAAGGTCGAGTAGATGTTCCCGGTGAAGCCCTGCTTGCACAGGTTCGGGAAATTGCCGCAGTGGTCAATGTGCGCGTGGCTGAGGATGGCGGCGTCGAGCGTCCTGGGGTCGAACGGGAAGCGGCGGTTGCGCTCGATGGATTCGTCGCGCCGGCCTTGATAGAGGCCGCACTCCAGCAAGATGCGCTGGCCGTTGACCTCCAGCAGATACATCGAGCCGGTGGTGGTGCGCGTGGCCCCGTGGAAGTGGATTCGCATGGCGGGAGGGTAAGTTCAAAGTTCGGGGTTCAAAGTTCAAAGTGCTGAGTCCCACCGTCCTTAACCATCCCGAGCCGTGGCGCGGTGGACGGTGAAGCCAGCCTCCGCCAAGCTCGTCGACACTGCGCATGGCACGACTGCTCCGCCCAATCTCCTTCCCGTGGGGTCCCGCCTCTGTCCGGCGAGCGCGGCTGGGGGCTTTGCTCGCGCTGGGCTGCTTGCTGTGGCGCGGACCAGCGGAGGCCGCGCCTAGCCGCGAGTTCGCCATCACCGCCGCCGACCGCGCGCACTGGGCCTTCCAGCCGGTAACGCGCCCGCCCGTTCCCCCAATCGGCAATCGGCAATCGCAAATCCCCTCGACGCCTTCCTCCTCGCGAAGCTCCGCGCCGCCGGCCTCACGTTCCCGCCACCGGCCACGAAGGAAACTCAGTTGCGCCGCGTGTCGCTGGACCTTATCGGCTTGCCGCCGACCCTCGCGGAACTCGACGCGTTTCTCGCTGACACTTCGCCCGACGCGTGGGCGAAGGTCGTGGACCGTTTGCTCGCGTCGCCGCACTACGGCGAGCGCTGGGGTCGGCACTGGCTGGACCTCGCGCGCTACGCGGACACGGAGGGCTTCGAGCACGACGTGACCCGTCCGAACGCCTGGCGTTACCGCGACTACGTGGTGCGCTCGCTCAACGCGGACAAGCCTTACGACCGCTTCGTGCGTGAGCAAATCGCCGGCGACGAACTCTGGCCCGCCGACCCCGAGGCGCTCATCGCCACCGGCTTCAACCTCATCGGCCCGGACATGACGGACAGCTCGGACCAAATCCAGCGCCGCCTCAACACTCTCAACGACATGACGGACGCGACGGCGTCGGTCTGCGTCGGCTCGTTCTTGGTGCTTTTGTTCATGGGCGCTTTCGGTTTAGCGCCCCGCCTCCAAGGTGTCCATCAAACCGGGTCAACTCCAACGCGTGGGCCAGCCTCAAGAGCTTCCAGCCCAAGACCGGAGCCCAGGCCCCGACCGACGGCGACCCCAGCAACCCCAGCGTGGACTTCCACGACGAGCGGCGGAGCAACGCAACCCACGAAAGCACCACGGACCGCGAGGCCCGGCTGCTGCGCAAGGGGAAGGGCAAAGAAGCCAAACTCTGCTTCGGGCTGCACGCGCTGATGGAGAACCGCCCCGGCCTGTGCGTGCAGGCGCAAGTCACTTCGGCCACGGGCGTGACGGAAACCACCGTCGCGACCGGACTGTTGGCCCGCCAGGTGGACCAAGCCCAGCGCCCGCCGCAGACGGTGGGCGCCGACAAGGGCTACCACAACGCAGAGATGGTGAGCTTCTGCCGGGAGCGGGGCATCGCGCCGCACGCCGCCCAAATCAAGGACCGCGCGGTCAAAGGACTGGATGGCCGCACCACGCGGACGCTGGGCTACCAAACCAGCCAGAAGGTGCGCCAGCGCATCGAAGA
>JAYTIO010000048.1:0-9532 GCA_043731805.1 Pedosphaera sp.
TCACTTGGCCACGCATGCAGTCTCAGACTTACGCAGTTCCACTGCCGTTCAATCTGCCAGAGACTTTTTCAATGAACTGCTAGTCAGATTTTAACAGAATATTCATCAACACAACTGCCCCCGGGCGCGGCTCGCCGGGCCGCTTTGGGCATGGGAGGTAAACTGTGGTTAAGCAGCACCGTTGCGGACTCCCCGCGGGTAAGGCGAGCGGGCCGCCCTCGCTCCGGCCGGTGGGCGTTCGGGGGCAGTGTCAAGCTGCGCCCCCCTCTCACGCTCTCCCCTGCATCGCTTCGTAACCCTTCCTTAGCAGCGCCTCCGTGTCGCTCCACCCGAGGCACGCGTCCGTGATGGAGACGCCGTAGCGCAACTGCTTCAGGTCGGCGACCAAGGGCTGGCTGCCTTCTTCCAAATTGCTCTCCAGCATCACGCCGATGACCGCCGGGCTGCCCGCCACGCGTTGCTCAATGATGTGCTGCCAGACGGTCTGCTGCCGCGTGTGCTTCTTGCCCGAGTTCGCATGGCTGCAATCCACGATGAGCGTGCCCGGCAGTTCGGCGGCCCGGAGCTGCTGCACCGCCTCGGCGATGCTGCGCTCGTCGTAGTTCGGCGCGTGCTTGCCGCCACGCAAGACGACGTGGCCCCACTGGTTGCCCGTGGTCTGGATGATGCAGGTGCGCCCGTCGGGATCGATGCCCAGAAAACTGTGCGGGCTGCGCGCGGCCTTCATGGCGTTGACGGCGGTTTCGAGGCTGCCGTCCGTGCCGTTCTTGAAGCCGACGGGCATGGAGAGACCGCTCGCCATCTCACGATGCGTCTGAGACTCCGTGGTGCGCGCGCCCACCGCCGCCCAGCTCACGAGGTCGGCGAGATACTGCGGCACCACCGGGTCGAGGAACTCCGTCCCCACCGGCATCCCGAGGCCGACGAGGTCGAGCAAGAGCTTCCGCCCGCCCTTCAAGCCCGTCTCGATGTCGCAGGAGCCGTCGAGGTGCGGGTCGTTGATCAGTCCCTTCCACCCGAGGATGGTGCGCGGCTTCTCGAAGTAAACCCGCATGACAATCTCCATGCGGTCGCCGAACTCCTGCCGCAGCGGCATCAGGTGGCGCGCGTAATCCACCGCCGCCACCGGGTCGTGGATGGAGCACGGGCCGACGATCACCAGCAACCGCTGGTCCTTCCCATCGAGAATGTTCTGCACCGCGCGCCGGCCGGCGACCACGGTCTCGGCGACCGCCTCCGTCAGCGGCAAGGAGTCGGCCAGTTGGCGCGGCGTGATGATCGTCCGCGCGGCCTGGATGTGCCAATTGTGTGTGCTCTGCATGAAAAAACTCTGTCCCGCGACATGCGGCGACAGGGGCGCGGACTTTGCCGGAACCGCCCGTCGCCCCGCAAGCGGGTAATGTCCGTGCGGCCTGTGTCGGGCTGGTTTACGCGTTGAATGCAACCAGTTTTCCCCGCAGACTCGCCGCATGATTAAGCACGTCCGCACGCTGCTACTGCTGGGGTTTGCCGCCGCCTCGCTCACCGCCAATGCCGCCACGAAGCGGCCGAACATCCTCTTCATGCTCACCGACGACCAGCGGTGGGACGCGCTGGGCATCGCGGGCAACCCGCACTTGCAGACGCCGAACATGGACCGGCTCGGCCACGAGGGCGTGTATTTCAAGAACACCTTCTGCACCACGTCGCTGTGCTCGCCCAGCCGCGCGAGCATCCTTAGCGGCGTTTACGCGCACACGCATGGCGTGCAGAACAATTTCACCGAGTATCCCGCGAACTTCCGCAGCTTCCCGATGCAGCTTCAGAGCGCGGGCTACGACACCGCCTACTTCGGCAAGTGGCACATGGGCGAGAACAACGACCAGCCGCGCCCGGGCTTCAACTGGTTCGTCACGCACAAGGGCCAGGGCAAATACTTCGACACCGAGTGGAACGTGAACGGCGCGGGCGGCAAGGTCATCCCCGGTTACTACACGCACATCGTCACGGAGATGGCCGAGGAGTGGCTCAAGCGCGACCACGCCGGAAAGCCGTGGCTCCTGATGGTCGGCCACAAGGCACCGCACAGCTTCTATTTTCCTGAGCCGAAATACTCGACCAGCTTCGACAACGTCTGGGTTCCGTATCCCGAGAGCGCGTTCCGCCTCGCGGACAAGCCGCTCTGGCTCCAGGACCGCATCAGCACGTGGCACGGCATCTACGGCCCGCTCTTCGAGTGGCGGAAGGTTTTTCCCGACAGTCGGCCCGAGGCGGTGAAGGACTTCGCCGCGATGACCCGCGCCTACTGGGGCACCATCCGCAGCGTGGATGATTCCGTGGGTCGCTTCTACGAACTGCTCAAGGCACGCGGCGAGTTGGACAACACCATCATCGTCCACATGGGCGACAACGGTCTGCTCAACGGCGAGCACGGCATGGTGGACAAGCGCACGATGCACGAAGCCAGCATCCGCATCCCGTTGCTCGTGCGCTACCCCGGCCTCACGCCGGCGGACAGGCCCAAGGTCGTCGAGCAACAAGTCCTCACCGTGGATATGGCCCCGAGCCTCCTCGAACTTTGCGGTGCGCCGTCGCTCCCGAATCTACATGGCAAGTCCTGGGTGAAACTCGTTCAGAAGGGTGACCCCGCGTGGCGCAAGGCGTGGCTCTATCATTACAACTACGAGAAGCCGTTCCCTTACACGCCCAACGTCCGGGGCGTCCGCACCGCCCAGTGGAAATACATCCACTACCCGCACGGCGACGGCTCGCCCGACCGCCACATGGCCGAGCTCTACAACGTGGAGTTCGATGCCGACGAGCGGCACAACCTCATTGCCACCCCGAGATACGCGGGCGTGGTGAAAGAGATGCAGGCCGAGTTGCTCAAGCAGTTGAAGCTCACCGGCCTCACCCCCGCGACGGACAAGATGCCGATGGACGAGGGCATCAAGAAGGAGCTGCCGGACCAGAAGATTCGGTAGCGCTGGCAATTGCGCTTCGTTCCCCGAACTGCAAACCTCCCGACACTATGTCGAGCATTGGCAAACTGATGAAGCAGGCGACGCGGATGCAGGAGAAAATTGAGCGCGTCCAGGCCGAGATGGCGGCGAAGACTGTCGAGGCCACCAGCGGCGGCGGCGCGGTGAAAGTCACGGCGAAGTGCGACGGCTCCCTGGCCAGCATCAAGATTGACCCGGCGGTCGTGAACCCGACCGACGTGGCGCTGCTGGAGGACATGGTTCTCGCCGCCGCGAACAATGCCCTCACCCAGGCCAAGGAGATTTCCAACGCCGAGATGGGCAAGGTCACGCAAGGCTTCAACCTGCCGGGGATGATGTAAGCGGGACCAGTGGCGGTGACGCGCGGCGGGTTGGCACGTGGTGTCCCTGCCAACGCGAAACTCCAAACCCAAAACTCGGAACTGCCCGTGCCCTCCCTCCCCGAACCCATCCTTGTCCTCACCGCTGCGTTGTCGCGCCTGCCCGGCATCGGACCGCGCTCGGCGGAGCGACTGGCGCTGCATCTCGTGCAGAGCGAGGCGGGCACGGTGCGCTCCCTGGCGGAGGCCATCCTCGCCGCGCGCGAACGCATCGGGTTCTGCCGCGTGTGCGGCGCACTCACGGAGCGGCAGCCGTGCGCGCTCTGCGATGACCCGCGTCGGGATGCCGCGCTCATCTGCGTAGTCGAGCGGCCCACGGACATTTTCAGCATCGAGAAGTCCGGTGCCTTCCATGGGCGCTTCCATGTGCTGGGCGGGAAGATTTCGCCGCTCAACGGCGTCGGCCCGGAGGACTTGCGTATCGCGGAGTTGGAAACCCGCCTCGGCTCCGAGCCAATCCAAGAAGTCATCCTCGCCCTCGGCACGGACGTGGAAGGCGACGCCACCGGCCACTACCTCGCCAAGCGCCTCGCGCCGCGTGGTGTGAAGGTGAGCCGGCTTGCACACGGCCTGCCGGCGGGGAGTGGGCTGGAGTTCGCGGACGAGGTGACCTTGAGCCGGGCGCTCGAAGGGCGAACAAGTATTCAGTAAGCAGTGTTCAGTTTCCATCCGCCACCCGCGTCCGGCTCCTCGCACTGAACACTGAACACTTCCCCCCCATGACCACCGCCACCACTCCCACTCCCACCGCCGTCATCTTCGACCTCGGCAAAGTGCTGCTGGAGTTCGACTACGGCCTCGTCGCGCGACGGCTCGTGGCGCACAGCGGGCGGGACGCGGAGGAGATTCGCGTGCTGGTGGACCAGTCGCCGCTGCTGTTCCGCTTCGAGAGCGGGCAGATGACCAACGACGCGTTCTTCCGCGAGGTGTCGGCGCTGACGGGCTACACCGGCGCGTTCGCCGAGTTCGCGGACATCTTCGGCGACATCTTCGCGCCCATCGCGCCGATGATTGACCTGCACGCGCAGCTCCGCGCGCGCGGCGTGCCGACGTTCATCTTCTCGAACACCAACGACCTCGCCATCCGCCACATCCGGGCGAACTTCCCGTTCTTCGCCGGCTTCACCGACTACATCTACTCGCACGAGGTCGGCGCGATGAAGCCGGACGGGCGGATTTACGAGGTGGTCGAGCAGCGCACGGGCCGCACGGGCGCGGCGCTGCTCTACATCGACGACCGGTTGGAGAACGTGGACGCCGGCCACGCGCGCGGCTGGCAAGTGGTGCATCACCAGACCCCGGAGCAAACCATCGCGGCGGTGCGGGCGGCGGGCCTGCTGTAGCGGTGCGCCAGGGCAGGTTTAGTTGGAGAGGATGGGCACGCGCTGGCTTTTCTTCCAACCGGCGAGTTTGTTGGCGTCCCGCTTCGTTCGGTCTCGCTCGCGAGTTCTGCGTGAGCCGGCTTTTCGGTTGCCTGACTGGCAGGAATTCCCGCACGCTCCGCGCTAGACGGATACCTTCAGCACGCGCGACAAACTCATGGCCAACGACGGCTCCCAACCTCCCCAGCCGGATTCCGCCAAGGCCAAGAAGCCCACTGTCCGAATAGACATCGCCAAGCTGACCCGGGAGCTTGCCGGTGCTCGCCCGCCTACCGCCCCGGCTTACGCATCAGCCACCCCGGTAGCAGCCTCAACCTTTCGGCCCTTGCCGGCCACGCTGCCGCCGGGGTCGTTGGAAGCTGTGCTGCACACGTTGCTGCGCGAGCATGGTGCGCGGGTTTACGAGAGTCGCCGACTGTTCCGCTCCTTCATGGCGGACGCGCTGGCGGGGCGGGAACTCGACCATTTGCTCGCTGTGAACACCATGGCGCTACTGGCCGAGGAAGGCGTGCCAGCACGGTTGATTGCGGCCAAGCCAGACAAGCTCGACGAACTCCTCCAGCACGAGGCCGCCAGCCTGGCGCGACAGCACGCCTTGCAACCGGCGGTGTTGACCGAGGCGTTGCGCTGCTGGGCGGCGGCACTGCGGCCCGAGGTGGCGGTGGCGGGTCCGAGTCCCAACGTCGGTCGGCTAGGTGCTGGGCCAGCGATCCACGCCGTGACCTCGCACGTGGCCTTAGCTCCGCCAGTGGTTTCCGCACCTGCACCTTCAGTTTCCCCGTCAACCAAGTCGGCTGGAATTCAGCTTCCGACTGTCACGGCCAATTCAACACCCCACGGAGTAAGTGCGGCGAAAGGCGCACCTCGTCCCGCCGCAACACCTCCGCACGCGCATGACGTAACCGCCTTGGCCTGGCTATTATGCCTTTTGATATTCATCTTTGTCGTGTTGACGTTGGTGGGTGGAGGTGCGCAGTAGTGCTGGCGGGCTTTTCCCTTTTTTTGTTTTTCCATTTGCTCTGCCCGCCGTTGCCTTCTTTCCGCCGGGCGGGACGCCCCGGCTCCACGGCAGGCAGGATGCCTGCCACCACGCCGCTGTAGCGTCAGGCATCCTGCCTGACGTAGAGGGTGGGCGTCCCGCCACCCGGAAGAAATGCCACTGCGTTCGGCTGCACTCGGGAGTTTGAAGCTTGTTCTGACGGCGTTGCGTTCTTTCCGCCGGGCGGGACGCCCGGCTCTACGGCAGGCAGGATGCCTGCCGCTACGTCACTGCGGACGTCCGTAGGCGCTGCTCCACTGCCACTGCTCCGGTCGCGCGCAGAAGCCAGCTTTCACCGGATTGTTCTCCACATACCGCGCCAGCCGCGCGTGCTCCTCGTCATCGCGCACCCAGTGGTCGAAGGACTCCGCCTGCCAGAAGGGTTCGCCGACGCGGTGCAACAACTTGCCGGCCTCCTTGCTCGTGTAGGATTTCCAGCTATGCAGGATTTCGCTCAACGTGTGGCCGGGCATCGGCCAGACGACGGCGTGGACGTGGTTCGGCATCACCACCCAGGCGCGCAGTTCGTAGCGTTGGCCGTGGAAAAACTTCACGGCTTCAGCCACCAAATCCGCCACCTCCGGCTTGCTCATCCAACACGCGCCGCGTCCGGCATCCAGCAACGCTTCAACTTTGTCGCAATACCACGCGAGCAGTTGCTGCTCCTCGTGCCATGCCAACGGACTTTTGGCAGCGCGGGCCTGTTCGAGAACGGCCTGGCGCTCGTGCTTGAGCCGGGCAATTTCGTGCGCGGGCAGGGAATCGCCGAGGCGAAAGGTGACGAAATAGACCGCGCCCTCCTTCTTCAAGTGCGGGAGCTTGCCCCGAAAGTGCAGGCCGGAGACCAGCGGGTCTGGTGGTGTGTTCGGGGAGGGCATGAGGGATAATTGGCAGTGGCCGAGTAGCAGGGCAAGGGTGGAGTCGGCGCAAGGCCCGGTGGCGTTAGGCGTCCCGCCTGACGTAGAGGGCGGCGTCCCGCCGCCCGGAAGAAATGCTGCTGCGCACGGCTACGCTTGGGAGGTTGAAGCTGGTTCTGACGACGTTGCGCTCTTTCCGCCGGGCGGGACGCCCGGCTCTACGGCAGGCAGGATGCCTGCCACCACGGGGCTTGCCGCCTCCCTCACTTTGCAATCACTCGCACGACCTGGCTCTTCTTCCAGGCGGCGAGCTTCTTGGCGTCGGCGGGGTTCTTCAGCTTGAGCGTCGTCTCATTCACGCCGGAGCCGTAGGTGCCGAGGTTCTTGCGGGTGAGCAACTCGGCTTCGAGGGCGTCGCCGGTGGGGGCGAACTGGGCGTCGGTGGCGCGGAGTTGCAGGGCCGCGCCGGGCTTCAACAGGTTCCCTTGAAACCAATACGAGGAGTGGATGAGGAAGTGGACGGTGTCGCCGTCCACGGCCTCGATTTGGCCGGTCAGGCCCTCGCTCGCCACGCGCGCGGCGACCGCGTCGGACTCCAGCTTCTTCACGGCGTCGAGGCTGGCGTCGTCGGTGATGAGGTGGACGAGGCGGCGGTCGGCGTCCTTGGTCCAGGTGAAGTAGCGGCGGTCGCCGGGCTTGAGCGCGGGGGCGTCGGTGCGCTGGCCGTTGCGGAAGCTCTTCACGTCGGAGGCGAGGGTGAAGTCGCGGGGCTTGTCCTCGAAGGGCTTCTCACCGGCGAAGACTTGCGCGCTGAACTCACGGCCGCCGGGCTTCACCGCTTGGATAAGCCACGCGTGGCCGTGGCCTTTCATCTGGCACAACTCGTCTTGGTAATGCACCAGCCAGCCGCGTTTTTTGTCGCCGTCGGGATTGAAGAAACAGTTCACGCGCTCGCCGGGGAGGGGTTCATCCACATGCGCGCCGTAGGTGAGGTGGCGGTAGGTGGTGGCCCAGGGGAGGATTTTGGCGGTGAAGATTTCGCCGTTGCCTTCGTGCTCGAACTCGCCGGTCCAGGTGGCGCGGTCGAACTTCCGCCAGACATACCAGCCGCGCGAGATGCCGATGCTGCCGGGGATGCCGAAGCGCCGCGCGTGCAAGGGATGCGCGCCCTCGTGGGGTTGAGTGGCGAGGGTGCGCAACGGTTTGAGCGCCGCGCCAGGGTGGCCGGCGAAACCCTGCACGCCGACCTTCGCGTGGAAGACGCCGTCGGGCGTGCCGGTGGTGCAGAAAATCTCGTCGTGGTTCGCGCCGCCGAAGGTGATGTTGCTGACGACCTGCGCGGGCACGTCGAGCTGGCCGAGGACTTTGCCTGCGGGGCTGAGGACGGTGATGCGGCCTTTCTTGGTCTCGGGGCGGTGGAAGTCAGCGACCCACAAGTTGCCCTCCGCATCGAAGACGCAGCCGTCGCCGCCGCTGCCGCCGAGGTCGTAGAAAAGTTCCGGCGGGCCAAGCGGCGCGTCGTCGCTGGCGGGCAATGCGAGCCGGAGGATTTTCTTCGACTGCGACTCGATGAGGTAGAGGAAGCGGCTGGCGGGGTCCACATCGAGGCCGTTGGGAAAGGCGAAGCCGCTGGCGACGCGCGAGACTTTGCCGGCAACGCTGAGGCGGTAAATGTCCCCGACGGGTTTGGCGAGTGAAGAGCCCTCGGGGTCGGTCCAGTAAATGTGGCCGCGCGCATCCACGGTCACGTCGTTGAGGCCGCGCAGGGGCTGGCCCTCGAACTGGTCGGCGAGCACAGACACGACGCCGTGGGTGGCGAGGGCGAGGACGGCCTTGTGTTTGTTGTCCACGATGACGACTTGGCCGTCGCGGCGGAGGAAGGTGCCGGCGGGGTTAATGTCCAGCCACGGAAAGACTTTGCCGGCTTGGTTCACTTTCAGCAGCGCGCCGGAGCAGAAGAAGACTTCGCCGTTCAGCCACGTCGGGCCTTCGGAGTAGCCGGGAGCCTTGGCGTAGTGGGTGAACTTGGCGGCGGCGAGTTGGTCAGCGATGGACGCGGCGGGGAGCGAGAGGGCGAGGCAAAGCAGCGTGGCGGCGAGGCAGAGTTGAAGCATGGCGCGTTGGACGGCAGGCGTGACGATGGCCATTCGGTCTTTGGCCGTGGTCGGAGTCCAGCCTTACGCCAGCGTCTTGAGATGCCGGATGCGGAAGCAGGCACCGCGCGGCTCGTTGGGCTGGCACTCGATCTCCCAGCCGTGGGCCAGGACGATCTGCTGGACGATGGCCAGGCCCAGGCCGGTGCCTTTCTGGTGCGTGGTGAAGTAGGGCTTGAAGATTTCCTGCCGGTGCTCGGCCGCGACGCCGGGGCCGTTGTCGCGAATCTCCAACGTCACGGTGTGCTCGCCATCGCGCGTCGCACTCACATGGATGACCCCGCCGCTGCGCTCGAGAGCCTGGGTGGCGTTGAGGAGCAGGTTGAAGAGCGTCTGCCGCAGGAGCTGTTCATCGGCCTCGATGCACGGGAGGTCGGGCTGGACCGTGAGTTGAATCGCCTTCTCCTCCAGGTCGTAGCCGAGCGCGCGGACGACCTCAGCCACCGCCGCACTCAAGGCCACCGGCGTGCGGCGCACCTCGCGCGGGCGCGAGTAGTTGATGAACTCGTTTAACTGCGCGGTGACGCGGTCAGCCTCGTCCACGATGCCCCGGGACTTCTCCCGAATCTCGGCGGGGGCCTCGGCCTGCTTGGAAATCATCTGGGCCAAGCCGCGGATGATGTTGAGTGGGTTCTTGGTCTCGTGGGCGAGGCCGGCGGCGGCGAGGTTCATCTCGCGCAAGTGGGAGTTGAGTTCGCTGGCGCGGAGCAGGCGGAGTTGCAGGTCGGCGGACTTGCTCA
>JAYTIO010000049.1:0-4335 GCA_043731805.1 Pedosphaera sp.
AGATGATGCCGAGGTGCAACGGGTCTATCCCATACGCCGAGCCGAGCGGCACGAGCAGCGGCACCACGACCACGATGGCGGAGAAGGTGTCCATGAAGCAGCCCACGAGCAGGAGCAGCACGTTCAGCACGAGGAGGAAAACCCACTTCGAGTGAATCGTGCCGGTGACCCAGGTGACGGCTTTGTCGGGGATTTGCGCGTCCACCAAGTAGTTCGTCAGGCCGAGCGCGACGCCGAGAATCATCAGCACGCCGCCGACGAGCAGGCCGCACTCAGTCAGCACGCGCGGGATGTCGGTGGTGAGCTTCAGGTCGCGGTGGATGAACACAGTGGCGATGAAGACGTAGAGCGCCGTTACCGCCGCCGCTTCCACGGGCGTGGCAAAGCCGCCGAACAGCGCGCCCAGCGCGACGAACGGCACGGCGAGTTCCCACTTCGCCTCCCACATCGCGGCGCGTGCGGTGGCCCCGCAGAACTTAGGCCGGTCGCCAGCATCCTTCGGCCCGCGGCTCACGCCCCACCACGCGGTCAACGCCACGAGCAGCAGGCCGGGCAGGAGGCCGGCGAGGAACATCTTCTCGATGGTCACGCCCGACGCCTGCGCCTTCGAGCCGGCGATGATGGCGTAGAGACTCAGCGGCAGCGACGGCGGGAAGAGCATGCCCAGCGCGCCCGAACCGGTGAGCAGGCCGAGGGCGTTGCGCTCCGAGTAGCGCGCTGCGAGCAACACCGGCATGAGCAGGCCGCCCATCGCGAGGATGGTCACGCCGCTCGCGCCGGTGAACGAGGTGAAGAACGTGCAGACCAGCGCGGTGACGATGGCCGGCCCGCCCCGAAAGGAGCCGAACAACGCCTGGAACACGCCGACCAACCGCTTCGATGCGCCGCCTTCCGCGAGGAGATAACCGGCCAGCGTGAAGAGTGGAATCGTCGGCAGCGTGGCGTTGGTGACGAGCCGGTAGTGGTCGAGCGGGATGGAGGCGATGGGTAAATCCTCTCCCCAGAAGAGAATCATCGCGGCACCGCCGAGCGTGACGAAGATGGGCGAGCCCAGCACCGTTGCCACGAGTAGCGTGGCAATCGCAGGCCAGACGAGCTTGGCCGGGTCGGTGGGCGGATGCGTGGCGAACCACACGAGCAAGCCGCTCGCGACGAAGACCACGGCGCGGCCCCACCACTTCGGCGAGGCGTTCCACAGCAGCCGCCCCGTCACGAGCGCGAAGCCGATGGGCGTGACGGTTTGCACCCACCAGATGGGCATCGTGCCGACGAGGAAGTTGCCGCTCTCGCGCTCGGTCTTCACGAACTCAATGCCCGCGACGGTGAGGAAGAGGGTGATGGTCGTGGCCGCCGTGCCGCTGAAGAGCGCGGCGAAAACCTTCCACTTGGGCGGTAGAATCGTCGGCAGCGCGGACATGGCGAGCAGTCGGCTGTCGCGGGCTGCGAGCGCGCCGCCGAGCATCGCGATGAGCAGCGTGAAGTGCTGGACCAAAGTCGTTGCGCCCGGGATGCCGGAGGCGAAGGCTTTGCGGAGGAACGCCTCCAGCAACGGCAGCACCATCAGTGCGACGAGGATGGAACAGAGAATGAGGTTTTCGCCTTGGCGTAGCCACAGGCGGAGGCCGGTGGGCGGGGCGGCTTCTGTGGTCGTGGGGAGTGAGTTCATGCGATGTCGGGAGCGCGGACGCCTACGTCCGCATTAGTTTTCCTCTCGCAGACTCCGAGTTAACGCACCGGGTGCGGACGTGGGCGTCCGCGCTCCATTCGCGTTCGCGAGCGCCGCTCATTTCCCCGCCTTCGCCCGATACTCTTTCACGAGCTTCGACACCTCGTCGAACATCTCGGCGGGGATGAGTTTGCCACGGATTTTTGGGTAAGCCTCGTCGGTGAAGCGCACCCAGTCGGCGAGGTCCTCGGGCGTGGGTTGGGTGACTTTCAAGCCCCGCTTCACCATCGCGGCGGTGGCTTCGTCGCTCTCGGCCCGGCCACGGTTGCGGATTTGTTTGCCCGCCTCGGCGGCGGCTTGCGTGAGGGCGGCACGCTTGTCGGCGGGCGTGGCGTCCCAGCTCTTCTTCGACACGATGGTCGCGCCGACGAGCGGCACCCAGTTGATTTCGAGCATGTGCGAGGCGGGGCCGAAGAACTGTCCGGCCAGCGCGTAGATGGGCACGCTGGGCACCATGTCGAAGAGGCCGGTCTGGAGGCCGGGCAGCACGTCGGTCTGTTCGGCGGGCACGGGGTTGACGCGCAGGGCGCGCATCACGTCGGCGGAGCGGGAATCGCCGGACCAGACGAAGACCTTCATCTTGCGGTAGTCGTCAATGCGGTGGGCCGGCTGCTTCGAGAAGAGGCGCACCCAGCCGAGGTCGCCCCAGCAGAGGATTTCAAAACCCTTGTCGCGAAACTTCTTTTCCAGCCCGGGCCGGAGCTTCTCGAAGACGTAGTCAAACTCGTCGAGCGAGCGGAACATCATCGGCAGGAGTTGCAGCCCACCGACGGAGTCCTCGATTTGCGAGAGGCCGGGGGCGGTGAGCATCGCGCCCTGAATCTGGCCGATGCGCATGCGGCGGACCATGTCGGCCTCGCCGCCCATCGTGCCATCGGTGAAGAGGGTGAGTTGGACTTGGTCGCCGGTGGATTTCTTCCACGCCTCGCCCATCTGCTGGAGGCTTTTGTGGGGCGAGGAATCCTTCGGGGCGAGCGTGGCGAGGCGGATTTTCACCGGCGCGGCGGCGGAAACGACCAGCGTGGTTCCGATCAAAAGGAGGAGGGTCCAAAGTCTAAGGCCCAAAGTCCAAGGTCGCTGCGCAGTTCGCGCGTGCCCGGAGGTAAGGTGGCTTTGGACTTTGGACTTTGGACTTTGGACTCGGTTCATCACGACTTTGGCTTGGTTTCGACCGGTGGCAACGCGGGCAATATCAAATCATCCATCCGCCCCAGCAGCCACGCGGCGCGGCGCTGCATGAGGGTGTTCACCAGCCGCCATTCGGGACGGGCGTCCACTTTGACGGTTAGGGCTTTTTCGAGCAAAGCCTTGAACTCGGCGGCGTTCTGCTGCTTCAGCGCGACGCTCTCCGCCAGCGACACATACGGCCCCGCTTGGTTTCCCCCGCTCAACTCAACGGCCCGCGCGAAGTGCTGCCGCGCCTTCGCCACCGCGTCCGGTCCCGCACCGGGCCGCGCCAGCTCGAAGGTGATGAGGAAGGAGTGAATCGCGCCGTGGTCGAACCCCGGGTCCAGCGCCAGCGCGCGGTCCATCAGCGCGGCGGCCAGCGGCAGGTCGGCGATGGCGTCGGGGTTGTCCTTCGAGAGCGAGATGCCGGCGGCCCACGACACGGCGGTCCAGTAGAGTAGATGCACGTCGGCCTTCTTGGTGGCGCGGACGGCGACGGCGGGATTAGCCCGTAGGCGTTGCTCGAAGTCGGGGTGCTTCACCGCCAGTCCGCGTAGGCCGTAGTTGCGCGCGCGCTGATAGATCCGCTTCGCCCGCGCGTGACCGGCGTTGGCAGCGGCGAGGTCCGTCTCCTCCAGTTCGTCAGCGGGCAGGGCGGCGAAAGCGTAGGCGTATTGCGTGAAGCCGCTGGCGAGGGCTTGGAGCAGTTCGCGGTGCTGCGGCGACTCGATGAGCAGCGACTCCATGAGCTTGAGGCTGAACGGCGCGGCGGCGCGGATGAGGTCGGGGTCATCGTCCGTGGCGAAGCTGCCGCCGCCGTTGGAGAGCGCGTCGCCAAGCTGGTTGATGGCGAGGCGCTTGACGGAACAGCCGGTGTTGCCAGCGATGACGCCGAGCAGGCCCGCGAGCGCAACGACGCGAAGGAGGCGTTGCGCTAGGCGCGGGAGCGACCAATGAGAAGGAAAGCGTTTCATTCGCAGACTGCCGGAAAACAGAGCGCGTTTCTACACACGCGCCACAGGCGAGGCAAAGCATTTTGGGGCCGTCCTTCGCCTCGCAGCTTGTTTCCCAAAGCTGGCCCCTCAGAATCCGCACATCGTTTCGCGCCCACGCACGCCCGCATCGTTCAAACTCACCCGACTCCCCTCGCTCAAGACTGTCGCGGACTTGTCTCTGGCGAAGGGCACACAACCGCATTCCGATGCACTATGAATGCGAAACACACACGGCTAACAATGCTCATCCTCAAGTCCTGCCTCTGCTTGGCGGTTGCGGGGTTCGATGCAGACTTTGCGTGCGGCGCGGCGGACAATGTTGTAAGACTTGAGGCTCTTGCAAAACCACCGGATTGGCGGGTCTTTTACGCTTTCGATTGCACCGCCAAGCGTGCGGATCGTCTGGTATTCATGCCGGACCTCACCCCGATTTTCCACCACCTCCAG
>JAYTIO010000050.1:0-4765 GCA_043731805.1 Pedosphaera sp.
GGCTATGGCAACCGTGGCCAAGTCGTCGGATTGCGCGTCGGCGAGGAAATACTTGTAATCTTCCCGCACGTCCAACGCGTCATCATCACCGAAAACACCTGCCCCAAAAACGCCCATGGCTACCAATCCGTCGGGCCGTAGTCCTTCAGGAACTTCCCCCACACGTGCTCGCCCGTGTTCATCCCCGCGATGATCGGGTCCACGATCCGCGCCGCGCCGTCCACGATGTCCAGCGGCGGATGAAACCGGTGCTCCTGCTGCTTCCGCGCCGCGATCTGCACCGGGTCTTCGTCCGTCACCCAGCCGGTGTCCACGGCGTTCATGTGGATGCCGTCGGCGTGGTAGTCCGCCGCTGCCGTGCGCGTCATCATGTTCAATGCCGCCTTGGCCATGTTCGTGTGCGGATGCCGCGTGGTCTTGAACTTCCGGTAGAACTGCCCCTCGACCGCTGACACGTTGACGATGTGTTTGTCGCGCTCCGGCGTGCGGAGCATCAGCGGCTTCAAGCGCGCGTTCAGGATGAAGGGCGCAACGGCGTTCACGAGTTGCACCTCCAGCAACTCCACCGCCGGCACCTCGTGCATCATCAGCCGCCACGAGTTCCGTTCACGTAAGTCCACCTGCTGCAAGTCCTGGTCGAGCCGCCCCTCGGGAAACAAACCCTGCTGGGCTGCCAGTTCATCCGCCAGCAGCGGCACCTGCGACAACTCGGCCGCGTGCGTCAACCCGGCGACCGCCGACATCTTCTGCTGCGCCAAGACCACCGCGCCCTCGGGCAGCATATGGTAGCCGCGCAAACCTTCATAAGCCCCGAGCAAGTGCCGCGCAGTCTCCGGCATCGTGGCCAGCGACGCCGTCTCCTGCTCCATCATGTGCTGATAAAAGTCTGGGGGCCGCCGCACCGTCTGGCAGGCGTTGTTGATGATGAAGTCCAGGCGTGACCGTGTGGCCAGCAGGTGCCGGCAAAACGCCTCCACGCTCGGTGTGTGGCGCAAATCCAGGCCGAAGATTTCCAGCCGGTGCCCCCACTCCGCGAAGTCCGCCTCCGCCGCGTAACGCAGCGCGGAGTCGCGTGGGAAGCGCGTGCTCACGATGACGTGCGCCCCCGCGCGCAGCAGCTTGATCCCCGCCTGATAGCCGATCTTCACCCGTCCGCCGGTCAGCAGCGCCACGCGCCCGCGCAAGTCCGCCGTCTCCGTGCGCTTGCGGAAGTTCAGCTCCGCGCACGGCGGGCAGAGCTGGTCGTAGAAGTGATGGATCGTCGCGTAGTCCTGTTTGCAGATGTAGCAATTCTGCGGCTCGACCACCTCCCGGAACTCCGCATCGCCCGCGACCTCCTGCTGCTGAAAATTGTCCGGCGGAAAGACATTGGGCGTGGTGAACACTTTCTCCCGGCGCAGCTTGCGGATGCCGGTTTCATTGAGCCGGGCCTGATCGCGCTCCACCTTGTCCGCCTTGCGCAGCTTCACCCGCGCCTTCACCAGCCGCCGCCGCTCCTTCAAGTCCGGGCAATAAATCTCCCCCGCCACCGTGACCAGCCGCGTGTGCTCCTCCGGCGAGAGTTCCGCCAGCCAACTCCGGTTCTGCGCCACGCGCTCCAGCAACGCCATCGCGGCTTTGATCTGGGTCGTCACGGCCGTGCGTTCGTCCGGCGAGGGGTTCGGGTGCGCCGTGGTGGCGGCTGGTTCGGCGGCAAATTCTGATGACATCGTGCGAGCCGAGACTAAACGGAACCGACCACCGCACCACGCCTTTTCAAGGCCGCAGGAATCAGCGATCCCAGCCAGGCCGCCCCGCCCGCGCTACAAGGTGCTTTCGCCCGCCGGCATCAAGGCTTGGGCCAGACGCAGATACGCCTCCGTGCCGGCCTCCAAGTCCGCCAGCGCGATGAACTCATCCACCGTGTGCGCCTGCGCGATGTCGCCGGGGCCGAGGACGATCACGGGCACGCCATGCGCGGCGATCTTGCTGGCGTCGCAGGAGAAGAAGACCACGTCGGGCGTGGGCTGGCCGAGCACGCGGCACGCGGTCTGCACGAGCGGATGGTCGGCGGGGAACTCGAAGCTGGGGTCCACGACGCTGGGTTCATCGAACTGCCACTGCACGTCCGGCACTGGGCGGCAACGCTCTCGGAGCAGGGTTTGAATCTCAGCGTAAGTCGCGCGCCAGTCCTGGCCGGGCAGCAGACGAATGTCCACTTGGATGGCGCAGCGCTCCGGCACGATGTTCACGCCTGTGCCACCGCTGATGAGGCCGATGGACCCGGTGCTCGTGCCGAAGCCCGGGGCGGCGATCTGGGTGAGCCGCGTGGTGAAGTGGGTTTCCAATGCGAGGATGGCGTGGGCCATCGCGACCACGGCGCTGCGGCCCTCATGCGGCTTGCTGCTGTGCGCGGCCCGGCCCAGCGCGTGGATGGCGAAGCGCAGGCAGCCCTTGCAGCCGCGCACGACGCGGAGCCGCGTAGGCTCGCCCACGACGGCGAAGTCGGGAAGTCGTGCCATCTGCTCCAGCATCGCCGTCACGCCACGGAAGCGGAATTCCTCGTCCGCCATGCAGGCGACGGTGAGCGTGCCGCGCCAGGTGGACGGCGCGTTCTTCAAGCGCAGCGCAGCGGCCATCATGCACGCAAGCGGGCCTTTCATGTCGCTGGCTCCCCTGCCCCACAGCCGTCCGTCGCGCACCTCGCCTCTGAAGGGCGCGATGCTCATGCCGCCGACGCCCACGGTGTCCGTGTGGCCGTTGAGCATGAAATGCGGGCGGTCCGCGCCGTTGCGGAACTGGAGGAGGACATTCTCTCGCCCCGGCAGGACGGGCTGCCGCCAGACGGTGAAGCCGTTCGCGCGGCCCCAGTCTTCAATCCACGCCGTGACCGTGCCTTCGCCCGCGCTGGCCGAGTCGTAGTCCGGGTTCACGCTGGGGAGCCGGACGAGCGCTTGGGCGATGTCGAGGGCGGAGGCGAGCGTCATGCGGTGTGCTGTCTCAGGCGACCTCTGAAGTTCGGCTTTAAATTGTCACGGATGTTCGTCGTAACTTTGGAGCGGACTGGATTACTTGCGGTCGGGATTGAACACCGCTTCCATCGGAGCGTGGTCGCTTAGGTCTTCGTGACCGTGCAGATACTCGCACTTCACTACGTTAAGGGAGGATGACGCGAAAATATGGTCAAAGCGTCGTTCAACGCGATTGCCTCTATTCATCGTGAAATAACTGAAATCCTCCTTGTGGTAGCCATGAATGAAGCGGAACACATCGTTGAGGTCATATCTTCTCAATCCCTCCAAAACACTCCGTTCCCCAAGGTCCCATTGTTCTTGAGTGAACCCGTCCCATTTTCCTTTTCCGATAACGAATCTTCCCCCGGCTTTCTTGGCCTGCCCCCAAGTGATGAGCTGACCATTGGTTGCCTCCGTTTGCGGGCTGTTGAAGTCTCCGCACAGAATACGATGATGCCTTTCGTTGCAAGCGAGGCGCTTGTAAACCGCTTCAAACGTCTCAATTTTCACCCTCCCATGCTCCGAGCCATTTGGCACATGGATGGTATGAATTTCGACATCGCCGCGCGGCGAATCAATCAAAACCGAAAGAACTTTTTCCGGCCAAGGAATTCCAAATTCGGTCGAAGCAAGTTGCTCAAATTTCCAGCGACTGGCAATCAGCTCACCAAATTTCCGGCCACCCATTAGCTGGTCGCTGTTGCACCGAGGAAAGCTGTCTTCGACGTTTTCAAATCCCATTTGCGCAAAGCGTGACCGGAAAAGCCCGACTGTTGCCGGCGTGACCTCTTGAAGCGCGACGATATCCGGTTTCCGAGCACAGAGAGTTTCTATTTGCGCGTTAATTCTTTTGCCGCCGCCCAATCGGATATTCCACGAAATGAGTCGCATTATGACTCTTTTGCTTTCGGCTCATCCTTCTCCATCGCCTTCTTCAGCGCGGGCACCTGCGCCAGGAGCTTCTCGAACTTGATGCCGGTGAGGCTCTCCAGCACGGGCGGGAGTTGGGCGATGATCTGCGTGATGTCGCCGGTGAGCTTGCTCGCGCCGCCGCCGGGGCCGCTGCCGGAGTTGATGATGACCATCTTCTCCATCTTGGACAGCGGCTCGGATATGCGTCCGGCGATGTCGGGCAGAACCTTGACGAGCAGCTCAATGACGGCGGCTTCGTTGTATTGCTGGAAGGCCTCGGCCTTGAGGCGCGTGGCTTCGGCAGTCGCTTTGCCTTGCGCCATGATGATGTCGGCCTGGGCGAGACCCTTGGCCTTGTTCGCTTCGGCTTCCGCAATGCCGGTGGCTCTGTTGACGTCGGCGGCGGCGAAACCGGTGGCCTTCGTGGCGGCGGCGGCGCCCGCGGCCTCGGTCTCGAGCTGGAACTTCCGCGCGTTGGCGAGGGTCTCAACCTTGTAGCGTTCAGCGTCCGCAGGCTTTTGCACCATGGCCTCGAGTTCGCGTTGCTTGCGGAGGATTTCCTGCTGCTGCAACTCGATCTGCTTCTGTTTGGCGACGATCTCGACCTGCACTTCTTCCGCCTTCACGAGCTGGCCGGTCTTGTATTTCTGGAGGTCGTAGGCGAGGTCGGACTCGGCCTTCTTCTGGTTCACCGTGGCTTGGTATTGGGCGACGTTGCTTTGGTAGTCGCGTTGCGCTTCGGCGATCTTCGAGTCGGCGGCGAACTTGGCTTCCTGTCCGGCCTGCGTGGCTTGGGAGGACTTGATCATCGCGTCGCGGTCAGCCTCGGCCTGGGCGATCTGGGCGTCGCGCTTGACCTG
>JAYTIO010000051.1:0-2204 GCA_043731805.1 Pedosphaera sp.
GTCCACGGCGAGGTCGAGGTTGCCCTGGTTTTCGGTGAGGGCTTTCTTGCAGTCCATCAAGCCCGCGCCGGTCATTTCGCGGAGCTTGCCGACGGAGGCAGCGGTGATTTCAGCCATTTTTTGGAACTAGTTGAGAGTTGAGGGTTGAGCGGGCGCGCGGCGGGTGGCCGCGCGCCTCCAACTCGATGGACGTTGACTAGGCTTGGGCCGGGGTGACTAGGGAGGCGAGGGCCTCGGGGGAGAGGGCCGGGGCCGGCTCGGGGGCGGGGGCAGCGGCTTCCTTGTTGCGGCTATACTTGGCCTCGTATTCAGCGCGGGCCTTGCCGCAGGCGTCGGTCACGCCGGCGAGCAGGAGGCGGACGGAGCGGAGGGCGTCGTCGTTGCCGGCGATGGGGTAGTCAATGATGTCGGGGTCGGCGTTCGTGTCTACGATGGCGACGATGGGAATCTTGAGCTTGCGGGCCTCGGCGACGGCGTTGTGCTCGCGCTTGACGTCCACGACGAACATGACGTCGGGCATTTTATCGAGGGTGCGGATGCCGTCGAGGTTCTTGACGAGGCGTTCGAGTTCGCGGCCGAGGGCGGACTGTTCCTTCTTGCCGTATTTGCCGGCGGAGCCGTCAGCGAACATGGTCTCGAGCTTCTTCATGCGGGCGAGGGAGCGCTTGAGGGTCTTGTAATTGGTGAGGGTGCCGCCGAGCCAACGCTCGGTGACATACATCTGGCCGCAGGCCTTGGCGGATTCCTTCACGGCTTCCTGGGCCTGCTTTTTGGTGCCGACGAAGAGGACGTTGCCGCCGCCCCGGACGAGGTTGCCGAGGAATTCGCAGGCGGCCTGGAGTTGTTGCGCGGTCTGGCTGAGGTCCACGATGTGGATGCCGTGCCGGGCCTCGAAGATGAACTTCTTCATCTTGGGATTCCAACGCTTGGTCTGGTGGCCGAAGTGGACGCCCGCCTCCAACAATTCTTTGATACCGATGGTCATCATATGCTTAACGGTTCCGATTGGTTGTCAGCCTGCGTCGCGACTCGCGTGACCGGCCATCCCGCAGAACTCGGGATTTACTTTGGTGTTACGTTGGCCGCCTGCGCCCACACGGGCACGGGCTATTTGGTTTAAGGCCGTTCTTTCTCACCGTTTCCAGCGAAAAGAGGACGCAGGCTAGCAGGGGGCGGCGAAGTGGCAATGCCTTTTTGGGTTCAGCGCGGGGTTCAGTGGATGACAGTTGGGGAGACGCGGGGAAAGGTCGTTGCCAACGCCACTACCTGAACCCTCCACCCCGTCAGTAAGATCGGGGCAGGTAAATGAAATCTTCCTGACCCAATCTTTCTGACCAAATCGGAGGGTGGCCGGGCGGAAGCTGCTTTTGCCGGGTTGAACATCCCTTGCCTGCCGGTAGTCTCGCAGGAGATGACACGTCTGACCGGCCTTCTCACCCTCGCGCTTGCCGCTGTGCTCACGCCCGCCACGTTCGCTGCTGATGCGCCCGCGCGCGCGCCCATCCCCGTGCCCTTCGGCCATGACGAATCCCTGCGGCATGAGGTGCAGCGCGCCGTGGACCGGGGCATCGCCTGGTTGCTGACGAACCAGAACTCCAACGGCTGGTGGACCACGCCGGACCATCCCGCCATCACGGCGCTGGCACTCGTGGCCTTGAACGGCGAGCCGTCGGGCAAGTTCGCGAAAGCCCCGCCGCCCCACCTCCAGCGCGGCTATGCCTTCCTCCTCGCCAGTGCCAAGCCCGACGGCGGCATCTACGCCACCAACATGGCGAACTACAACACCTCGCTCTCCCTCCTCGCCCTCGCCACGGCGAACCGTCCCGAATACGACGCCGTCGCCCGCAAGGCCCGCGCCTTCATCGTCGGCACGCAGGTGGATTTCGGAGAGAAGGGCCGGCTCGACACACCCTTCGACGGCGGCGTGGGCTACGGGAACAAGTATTCGCACTCCGACCTCAACAACACCCTCATCGCCCTAGAAGCGCTCCACCACAGCAAGCGCCTCGTCGCCGACACCCAGCTCGCCGACGCAAAGGACCTCGACTGGGCCGCCGCTATCCGCTTCCTCCAGCACTGCCAGAACCTCCCCGGCTCCAACCCCGAGGCCTGGGCCTCCGGCGACGCGACGAACAAGGGCGGCTTCATCTACTACCCCGGCCACAGCATGGCGGGCGGCACCACGAACTCCGCCACGGGCCGCG
>JAYTIO010000052.1:0-7683 GCA_043731805.1 Pedosphaera sp.
GTCGCCGGCAACGAAGCCATCGCCCGCGCGCTGCTCCCCGTCCTGCTCGGAGAGCCGACGAAGTAAGTCCCCGCCCTCGCCCACAGCCAACCATTGCGACTCCCCGCTCGCACCCTCAGTATCCGGGCCATGAACATCGCCCTCCGCCCCTTGCTCCTCGGCTTTGTCGCCGCCTGCGCCGCGTCCACCGCGCTCCGTGCCCAAGCCCCCGCTTCGCTCGCCGTCCCCACCGCCACGCGCGACGCCGCCGGCACCGTGACCCTCACCTGCGCCACGCCCGGCGTGGTCATCCGCTACTCGATTGATGGCTCCGACCCGGGGCCGAAGGGCGGGCCTTATCTCGCGCCCATCGTCCTCCCGGCGGGCGGCCCCGGGAAGGCGCGCGCCTACTCCGAGGACCGCAAGGTGAAGAGCGACTTGGTCGAGGCGAAGTTCGACGCGGTGGCCGGCGTGAAGCCCCAGCCGTCCACCCTCGTCCCCTGCACGCAGGACCGCGACTGGCCGACTTACGACTGGGCCAAGCGCCACGCGGCGGTCACGAAGATTGCCACCGACCGCAATGCCTCCCTCGTCTTCATCGGCGACTCCATCACGCAGATGTTCGGTGGCGAGCCGCACGACCGCGGCCAGCCCGGCAAGGACGTTTGGGAAAAGTTCTACGCCAAACGCAGCGTGGCAAACCTCGGCTTCGGCTACGATTACCTCGAAAACACCCTCTGGCGCTTGCGCCACGGCGAACTCGACGGAGCGAAGGCCAAGGTCGTCGTCATGCACATCGGCACCAACAACGCCGGCAAGAACACGCCCGAGGAAATCGCCCTTGGCGTCGGCGCGCTGCTCGATGAAATCCGCCAACGCCAGCCGCAAGCGCACGTCATCCTCTTGGCCATCTTCCCGCGCGGCCCGAAGCCCGACGCGATGCGCACCAAGCTGGACACGACCAACAAGCTCCTCGCCCAGTTCGCCACTCAGGGCCGCGTCACCTTCCTCGACCTCGGCGCGAAGTTCCTCCAGCCTGACGGCTCCATCACGCGCGAGGTGATGGGCGACTTCCTGCACCCCAGCGCGAAGGGCTACGAGCTTTGGGCCGAGGCGATTGAGCCGCTGCTGGTCAAGCTGCTGGGCGAGGCGAAGTAAGGGCGGCGGAGACAGGCAACCCTCTGGAAGGACGAACGGCGCGGAAAAGCGGCGGTGAAGCCGCCGCACTCCAAACGCTTCGCGAGTTCGGGAGGCCGGTGGGAGGCCGGTGGGAGGTCGCGCCAGCGTCTGGACTGCGGCGACTTCAGCGCCGCTTTCCCCCGCCTCCCGGCTTGCAGCGACTCCTCACCTTTGGCGACACTCCGCCGTTCTCAGAACCGCCCAGTGGCACTATGCCGATGAAACTCATTCTCTTCCTCGCACTCTCGTTCTCAGCACTCCTCACCGCCTCCGCCGCGCCCGTCTCGCTCTTCGACGGCAAGTCCTTCGCGGGTTGGGAGGGCGAGACGAACACGGTCTGGCGCGTGCGCGAGGGCGTCATCGTCGGCGGGTCTTTGGAGGGGAACCCGCGCAATGAGTTCCTCGCCACGCTCAAGAGCTACAAGAACTTTCACCTCCGCCTCGAATACAAGCTCGTCGGCACGCAGGGCTTCGTGAACGGCGGCGTGCAGTTCCGCAGCAAGCGCATCCCGAACCCGCCCAATGAAATGGCCGGTTTCCAGGCGGACATCGGCGCGGGCTTCTCCGGCTGCCTCTACGACGAGTCGCGCCGGCGCAAGGTGCTCGCGCAGGCGGACACGAACCACGTGGCGCGACTGGAGAAGGTCGGCGACTGGAACAGCTACGAGGTCGTCGCGAGCGGCTCGCAGATTCTCCTCTTCCTCAACGGCCAGCGCACCGCCATCTGGGTCGAGCGCGAGCCGGGCATTGATGAGACCGGCGTCATCGCCCTGCAAATCCACGGGAACTGCAAGGCGGAGATTTCCTACCGGAACATCACCATTGATGTCCTCCCCGACTCCGCCATCCCGCCCGAGGCGGAGATTCTCAGCCGTTTCGGGACCTCCCAACCCAGCACGCCGGTCGGCCCTTTCACCGATGGTAAATTCTCCGTGGGCACCAACGAAGTCGTCGTGTTCGTGGGTCAGGAAAATCTCGTGCGCGAATCGAAGGCCGGCGAACTGGAAGCGCTGCTGGCGTCAGCCTTTGCCGCTAAGCAGCCGCGCTTCCGCTCCATGGCGTGGGAGGCGGACACGGTTTATGAGCAATGGCGCGACCTGAACTTCGGCTCATGGGTGCGCCAGCTCGAGACGGCGGGCGCGACTATCGTGGTGGCGCAGTTCGGCCAGATGGAGGCGCTCGACGGCGTGGCGCGGCTGCCGGAGTTCACCGCCGCGTATCACCGGCTACTGGACCAGTTCGCGGCGCGCACGCGGAAGGTCGTGCTGGTTTCGCCGATGCCATTCCAGAAGCCGCTCGCGTCGCACGCGCCGGACCTGAGGAAGCGCAACGGCGACGTGCAGGCCTACGCGAACGCGGTGCGCGGGATTGCCAAACAGCGCGGTGCAGTGTTTGTGAACTTGGGGTTCGGGATTCCAGTTGATTCCAGGTCCGAAAGCGATTTTGTCGAGGACGGGATTCATCTCACTCCTGAAGGTCTGCGCTTCATCGCCGGCACTATCGCGTTGCAGCTTGGCGTGGAGCCGAAGCTCTCCGCCGAACTCGACTCGCTCCGCGCCGCCATCGTGCAGAAGAACCAGCTCTGGTTCGATTCGTGGCGGCCTGCGAATTGGTCCTTCGTCTATGGCGACCGCGTCAACCAGATGTTCGGCAAGGCCGGCGGCACGGAGCCTTCGCTCAAGGACGCCTTCGAGCGCCATCGCCCCTTGGTTGCCACGGCGGACAGCCGCGCCCACTCCCTTGCGCGCGGCCAGACCGTTGCGGCGCTCGTCCTCCCGCAGCCCGCGAACGCCGGCGAATCCCCCAAGGCCCTCACCCCCGAGGAACAGCTTGCCACCTTCACCGTGGCCGATGGCTATGAAGTCAGCCTCTTCGCCTCCGAGCGCGATGGCGTGGTGAAGCCGACTCAAATCGCCTGGGACGAGAAGGGCCGGATGCTCGTCGCGTGCTCGCCGACATATCCGCAGACGCAGGCCAGTGCGAAGCGCGCCGATTACATTCTCGTCCTCGAAGACACGAAGGGCACAGGCAAGGCCGACAAGTCGTGGCGCTTCGCGGAGGGGCTCACGATGGTCCAGGGCCTCGAACCCGGCGACGGCGGCCTCTACGTCTGCGACTTCGACCAGCTCGTCCACTTGCGTGACACCGATGGCGACGGCAAGGCCGACACGCGCCGCGTGCTCTTCAGCGGCTTCGGCATCGGCGACACCCACCAGCTCATCAACAGCATCTGCCACGGGCCGGACGGCAGCCTGTGGTTCTCGCAGGGCCTGCACGCCTTCTCGCGCGTCGAGTCGGCCTGGGGCATTGCGCGCCTCGACCGAGCGGCCATCTGGCGGTTGAACCCGCGCACGATGCGGCTCGAAGGCTTCTTCGGCGGCGGCATGGCGGGCGCGAACTGCTGGGGCGTGGCGTTCGATGACTACGGACAAGTCTTCCACAAGTCCGGCGACCGCCCGCACGGCTACTGGAGCGTGCCCGGCATGGTGCGCGGCGCGAGTCCCTCGGGCAGCAGTTCGGCGAGTTCGGCGGACACGGCGTATCGCAATTCGCCCGAGCAATACCACTCCGTCGGCCCGCTCTTCGACACGTCGCCGAAGACGACTGCGATTGAATTCATCGGCACGCGCGCGCTGCCGGATGACATTCAGGGCTGCGCGCTCATCGGCGGATACTTCGGCGCGGTGGCGGAGCTGCATCGGTTGCACGACGAAGGCTCCGGCTTCAAGAGCACGCAGTTGCCCAAGCTCCTCAAGTCCTCCAACGCCGCGTTCCGTCCCGTGGACGTGAGCGTCGGCCCGGACGGCGCGATGTATCTCGCGGACTGGTTCAATCCCATCATCGGCCACTATCAAGCCAGCTACGCCGACCCGCGTCGCGACAAGGCGCACGGCCGCATTTGGCGCATCACCGCGAAGGGCCGCGCGAGCGTGAAGCAGCCGAACCTCGCTGCGATGAAGCCGGCCGAGTTGCTCGAACAGCTCCGCTCGCCCGAGCGCTGGACGCGCTACCAAGCCAAGCGTCTCCTCTTCGCCGCGCCGACTGCGGACGTGTTGAAAGCCGCGGATGCCTTCATCGCCAAGCTCGCGCCCGCGACGCCCGGCTACGAGCACTTGCTCCTCGAAGTCATCGGCGTCTATGAGTCGCACGAGGTCGCGCGCCCGGCCTTGCTCGCGAAACTCCTCGCCGCGAAGGACGCGCGCGTGCGGGCCTACGGTGCGCGCGTCGCCGGGATGTGGGCGGACAAATTGCCGGACGCCTCGAAGCTCTTGACCGAGCGCGTGAAGGACGAGAACGCGCGCGTGCGCTTGGAAGCCGTCGTCGCCGCGAGCTACTTGGGCAAGCCCGCCGCCGCCGAGGTCTTCACGAAGGCCCTCGACTTGCCGACCGACAAGTTCCTCGACTACGCGCTGCGCCAGAGCGCCCGCGCCACGCAGTCGCTCTGGGGACCAGCCCTCGCCGCGAACCAGCTCAACCTCACCAACCCGGCGCACGGAGACTACTTGCGCAAGCTCATCGGCACTCCGCGCAAGGCTCCGACCTCGGGCGAGAGCATCTATGAAATGGCCTGCCTCCCGTGCCACCAGCCGGAGGGCAAGGGCCTGCCCGGCGTGTATCCGCCGCTCGCGGGCAGCGACTGGGTGCGCGGCGACAAGGCCCGCATCATCAAGGTGGTCCTCCACGGCCTCACCGGCCCCGTGACTGTGGCCGGCCAGGACTTCGGCGGCACCCCCACCTCCGTCCCGATGCCCGCGATGGGCGGCCTGACCGACGAACAGATTGCCGATGTCCTCACCTTCATCCGCGCCGAGTTCGGCCAGCAGTCCGCGCCCGTGACCGCAGCGGAGGTGAAGACCATCCGTGGTGCGACGGGGAACCGGCAGGTGCCGTGGATAGCGGGGGAGTTGAAGTAACACGCTTCGGTCTGGGTGCGGCTCGTGGTTGCCGACCGTGGGTGGGAGCGCGCGAAGCGTCTGGAGGGCGGCGGCTTCAGCGCCGCTTTCCGGCCCGTCCGCCACCTGGACGCCTTCTAAACAAAGCGGGGCGAAATCCGAACTCCGAAGTTGAGCGACGAACCGCCGCAAAGCACCGCAACGGGCCGAGGCGGAACGGCCCGACCGCCATTGAATCCCGCAATGGGAAATGTCCTGCTTATCAATTCACCCAAACCCGCCGCTGCCCGGCAGCCTCTGCGCATGAAATCAACCTTCACACGCCCAGTCACGCGGCGCTCATGCGGGGGCGTTTCCAGAGCGCGTTGGGAACGCTCCCGCGCCGCCGCAGTTCTGCCGCGCGCGGGCCAAGCGCTCCTCTTGGCCATCGCCCTCACCAACGGCGTCGGCTGCGTCGGCACTCAGCGGCATCCCGATCCCGACATGGTGGGCACCAAGCGCGTCCTCGCGATGTCCCAGCCCACCACACAGCCCACCCCACACCAGTTGCAGCGCTTGCACGCCGCCTTCCGGCGTGACGACGGCACCATCCTGCTGCAAATCCACGCCCAGCCGGTGAACGAAGCCAAGCTCCAGCCCTGCACGCTTGAAATCCTGCCGCCCGAGCCTCCTTTTCCGGCCAATCCCCTCGCCCGGCGCATCGAAGTTCCCACTTCCGCGCTGCGCCTTGGTTGGGACGAGACAGCGCCCATCGGAACCAAGCTCCAGCCGATCCCCATCGGCCCCGGCCTTACCATTCCGGCCAAGGAAGTCTACGTTTGGGACGCCCTCGCGCCTACCGACGGCCACGACGAGGAAATCCGCCTCGTCCAACGCCTCGGCACCGTGAGCCAATGGGAAATCCTCCACCTCCGGGCGCACCCCACCGCCGCGCAAGCCCGCTTCACCATCTATGAAGTCCGCCCCACCATGGTCCCGGTCAGCCACCGTGCCGCGTTGGCGCTCATGCCCTTCGCCTTGGCAGAGGAGGTGCTGACCAAGGTGGGCACCCCCGTGGGCAATACGGGAGCAATGTTCATCCTTCTTCTCGGTGCGAGCGGGCGTTGACTCAAAACTGAACCCAACGAAGGAAACACGTTGAGTTGGACCATCCGTTTGATGGAGGAGAAAAGCTCTCCCTGAATTTTACCCATGAGCAAATGAACCACACTTCTGCCACCACCACCGCTTCAAGCAACCATCCGCACCTTCAGTCGATCTCTGATCGTTCTAAGCTGGGCTTCATACTGACCCTTGTGCTCTTCCTGATTGCTCTGCTGCTACCCGCCTTAGAAGCCGGGACGCCCAACTCCGCGCCTGGTATTTCTATGACAGGTTGGAGATCCGCTCATGTGGTGGGGAGCTATTTGTTTGGATTCCTCGAGGACTCTTTCGACTTCAAAAAGGACTTCGTTGACTGGTTCTATTATTCCGCTTTCAACGTAACAAATCTCGCCCTGCTCGGCTTGCCAATCCTGTCGTTCACCAAGCGCTTCGGCCAGTTTAGTTCGCTCCTACCGTGGTTTGTTGGGGCTTGTTTCCTCCACGCTGCCTCGTGGTGGTTTTGCGAGAAACAACAAATCCTCGCCGGCTACTACGTCTGGCGGCTGGCGGTGGGCGTTTTGTTTGCCGCCTGCCTAGCCCGTGTCCGCAGTCTCAAAACCGCTTCCAAAACCGCCCACTAACCCGACTTTAATTCAGAAACAAACCACTCCCCTCTCGCCACGCCGCGTGGATAAGCTCCCGCCTTCACGGCTTACGCGCATCTACTGAATGAGAAAACTTGAAAAATACACCATCGCTCCTTTCCGCATCTTCGAGGGTGGCGCAGACAGGCAGCTTGCGAGAGGAGAAAGCATCCGGTGCGTGGCTACCTCTGGTGCGTTCTCAGTGCTCCGCTCTACTTGTTCGGAATGCTCCTCTATACCTTTGGTTGGTTCACATTTCCTTTGCAGCTTCTCTTTTTTCCCCCGTCCGCGCCGAGGTGTTCTGAGCTTTTCTTGAACGGAAAGACTTTCCAATCCGTGGTTTTCGGGCGTCAGCAAATCGCAGATTGACTACCACACGACGCGAAAAATGAAGCGTGGAGAATCGCTGTGAACCGCGGTGCGCGAAGGGGGTGAGAAATGGCATTTTGCATACAGTGTGCATACACTGCGAGCTTTTCAAGAAAGCCTGAAACGCGAACAACACCCGTGTTTGTGGGATAAATTGAGTGTAACGATCACTTGGGAATCTGGTTCAGCGTATACCAGAAGGTGTCGTTCACGAGCGACTCGCCGGTGGCGTTCTTCACGTCAAGGCTGCGGACCATCGTGACGTAGCCGGGCTTCCAGCCGGAGAGCTGGAGGCGGACCTTGAGCTTGTCCGGAGAAACCGTGGCTCCTGCGACTTTGATGACCGTGGCGGCGTTTTCCTTGCCGTCGTGGTCCAGCTCCGGCGAGCCATACTTGGCGTGATACTTGTAGCCGTATTGCGTCACGTCGTAGCTCTCGGAGTCGGCGGCGGCCTTCGGCTCGACGGGCTGCGTGAAGGTCAGCTCGAAGCCATCGGGCCGAGCGTGAACTTCCTTCACCTCGAAGGGCAGCTTGCC